>JAAYED010000072.1 GCA_012728955.1 Chloroflexota bacterium | reverse complement strand
GGTCGGGCATTCTGTGCCATCCGACCTCTTTTCCCGGGCCCTATGGGATCGGCGACCTGGGCCGGGGAGCGTTGTCGTTTCTCGAATTTATCCACGCGGCAGGTCAGTCCGCCTGGCAGATTCTGCCACTGGGCCCCACCGGGTACGGTGACTCGCCCTATCAGCCCTTTTCCGCCTTTGCTGGCAACCCATTGTTGATCGACCCTGAACAACTGGTGGAGGGCAACCTCCTTTCGCAGGATGACCTGTCCGATCGCCCCGGTGGGGACCCAACGCGGGTCGACTATGGTGGGGTCATCGGCTACAAGAGGGCCCTGCTCTCTCGCGCGTTCGAGCGCCTTGTCGATGCGCCAGGCTGGCTCCATCAGGACTTGCAGACATTTCGTCATGAAAATGGTGATTGGCTCGAAGATTATGCGCTCTTTATGGCGCTCAAGGAGCACCTGGGCTGGGCCAGCTGGCCCGAGTGGGAAGAGCCGCTGGTTCAACGCGAGGCCTCAGCCCTCGCCCTGTGGCGTGACAGACTCCGCTCAACCGTGGACTATCACTGTTTTGTGCAGTACCTGTTTGATGCCCAGTGGCAACGGGTGCATCGCTATGCCGCAGAACGGGGCATCAGCATCATCGGGGACATGCCGATCTTTGTGGGGCACGACAGCGCCGATGCCTGGGCCAACCAGCACCTGTTTTTCCTGGATCAGGCCGGCCAGCCGACGGTGGTGGCAGGGGTACCGCCAGATTACTTTTCACCTACCGGCCAGCGCTGGGGCAACCCTCTTTACCGCTGGGACTTGATGGCACAGGACGGTTACAAATGGTGGATGCGCCGGATGGCCCGCGTATTGACTCTGGTGGACGAGGTGCGTATCGACCACTTTCGCGGGTTTGTGAATTACTGGGAGGTGCAGGCTCAGGAGCCGACCGCCATCAACGGACGCTGGCTGCGCGGACCCGGAAGGGCGTTTTTCGATGCTCTGGCTGCCTCACTGGGCAAGCTGCCCATCATTGCGGAAGACCTGGGCATGATCACCCCGGATGTGACGGCACTCCGCCAAGAGCTGGGACTGCCCGGCATGGCCGTGCTGCAGTTTGCTTTTGATGGGGAACCAGCCAACCCGCACATGCCCTATAATTATGTCACTAACAGCGTGGTGTATACCGGCACCCACGACAACGACACAACCCGGGGCTGGTACGAGTCCCTCGGCGAGGGAGAGGCACATCGCGTACGCCTGTATACGGGCTCCAGCGGCGCAGACATGCCCTGGCCACTGATTCGACTGGCGCTGGGTTCCGTCGCTGACCTGGCGGTGATTCCCATGCAGGACATTCTCTCCTGCGGCAGCGCAGCGCGGATGAACTGGCCGGGCCAGGCGCAAGCCAACTGGACCTGGCGCTTTACGGGCGAGGCACTTGATGAGAACCTGGCAAGCACGCTGCGCGCCCTCACGGAGCTGGCGGGACGGGCGTCTTAAGCACAATAGCACGGGACCCGCAATTGCCAGGTGAGCTGACCATCGGGGGCGGAAGGCACCCCCCCTTTGGGTGACACACCCGTTGAGAGTAATCTATATGTATAAACGTGATCCGGGGGAAATGATATGGCAGGTTTGTCGCTATCGCTCGATCTCAGTCGGTTAAAGAGTGAACAGTCAGAGCCCGAGAAGACCGTGCGCCAGCGCGACCTGATTGTGATTGGTGCCGGCCCGGCAGGGCTTACGGCCGGTATCTATGCCGGACGCGCCCTGCTCCAGCCCCTGCTGTTGGTAGGCCAAACCCTCGGTGGCCAGGCTGCCCTCACCGACCTGACGGAGAACTATCCGGGTTTTCCCGAGGGAGTGAGCGGCATGGACATTACGCAAAAAATGGCCGAGCAGGCGCAGCGCTTTGGGGCCGAGATCGCCTACGAAGAGGTCACAGCGGTGGACCTGGCCAGCTACCCCTTTCGCATCCAGACCTATGGGGACGCCTTTCTTGCGAAAAGCATCATCGTGTGCACCGGTGCCTCCCCCCGCAAACTGGGCGTGCCCGGCGAAGCGGAGCTTACGGGGCACGGAGTCTCCTATTGCGCCACTTGCGATGCGTTCTTCTATCGCGACAAG
>JAAYED010000071.1 GCA_012728955.1 Chloroflexota bacterium | reverse complement strand
GCCCGCCCGATCTGCCAGGCACGCCCCAGCGAGTCGCCCAGGCGCGCATAGGCGCCATCGGGGGTAAAGATCAAAGGATCCACCAGACGGGCGTCGGGCCGTCCCCGCTCGTCCAGGACCTCTTCGTCGACGTGGGTCTCCACAATCTCGCACAGGTAAAACGAGCCCCTGCCCGCAGCTACCTTGCTGGTTACGCGGCACTCGAAACTCACCGGGCACTCGGCCACCAGCGGTGCGCTCACCAGTCGCGACGGTTGAAGAGTCCATCCGCAGGTCGCGGCCTTGTTGGGATCATCGGTCCCACTGACGCTTCCACAATAGTCTACTCCCACCGCCATGGCCGCGGAGGGCACGTTGACGGTACACTCTCCTTCCTTGTCCAGGAAGGGGGTGGTATAGTGGCGCGCTCCCACCTCCATGGCAAGCATGGGCGGTTGGCCCGCTACGATGCCCACCCATGCTACGGCCATCAGGTTGGCGCCCACATCCGTTTTGACTGCCAGCAACACAGCCGGCATGGGGTACAGCTGTGTAGTAGGTCCCAGCATTCGTTTGCTCATAGCTAGTCCTCGTCCGCATCCAGCGCGATGATATCCATGGGATTGTTGATCAGCAGGTCCTCGGCCAGGAGCATGGCCTCGGCGAAGGAGAAAGGCTCCATGTTGGGATGGATCAGGCTGCGCTCCATGCGCTCCGCCAGGGCAACAGCCAGCTCGAACTTGAACATGCGGAACTTGGGCAGAATGAAATCCAGATAGTACGCATCTGAAAAGTACCCGATCGTCTTGTTGCCGGGCACCGAGTCCAACCGCCGCCGCAGCTCACGGGCGATCTCGGTGGGCTGGTTGGCGTACCACCAGTGCCCGCTGGGATACACATTGTGTCGAATCCACCCCGCAGCAGTGAGCTCCAGCCCGGAGGTGTCCGAGAGGATCGCTGTAGGAAAGCGTACGTCTGAATAGGTGTTCAAGATATAGTCATAGCCCGACATCGAGTTGACCGAATCGAACAAGTCCTGCCCCATGGGCACGCCCTGCCGATACACATCCCGGCTGACGCCGATCATCAAGTGGTAGGGCCGACCAAAGTTGCGGCAGGCATCACAGATGCGGTTGACAGCGAACATGCCCCAGGCCCTGCGGTCCGCGGCATCCCAGGGAGTGCCGGCGATAGCCTTGTCCAGCAGGCGCTGTGCATCCTCATCGCTGACGAACCCGGTGACAAAGTTGGCAGGGATGGACATGGCAGCATAGCCCATGCCGTGACGCACAAACTTTTGAAAGGCCTGCACGATGACGGCACGCACATCGGCCACTGTGCGAATCTCTTTGCCCAGGAAACGTTGCAGGCCGGCGCGCTCCGCGGGGCGATCCATCCAGAGCACAAAGGGCTCGGTGCGCAGGCAAGGGGAGTAAAAGCCCGTATCGAGGCCCTCGAGGTCCTCATCGTATTGGTTGGTCAAAAAGACGCGCACGATGTCCGCCTGAGCGGTCAGCTCCTCCGCCCAGTCCGCACGATCCATTACCTCCACCGAGCGATCAAAGATCGCCTCCCAGTTGTCGTCGATCTCCCACTCTTCCGGTGCAATGTCCAGAAACTCGCGCGAGATGGTCATCAGCCAGTCGTACTGGACGGTGTTGCGGATCAGCTCCAATTTGGGATAGATCAGGCGCGTCAGCTCCCTGGGATCGTCCAGCGGCAGGGGCTCACCGTCATAGCGGGCAGAATTGGTGAGCTCGGTGTAATAGTGATAGCTCAGAATCTCGCCGATATTGCGGGCGGTGCCGGTCTTCCAATTCACATGGGTGTGAATATCTACAATGGGTAACGAGTTGATCTCCTCGTACAGTTCCTTTACCAGTGCTGCGTTCATCCAATCCCCCTTGCTTGTGTTTGCCGGCACGTCGCTGCAGGCATCGGTTAGCACGATTATGCTGCGGAACCAGCCTCCAACGCAACCCGCAGCGCGGAGGCTGCGCGCCCGCCCGTGTGAACCTCAACACAGCCTTGCGGCAGGCTTGTCTCCCACGCCCTGGCTGCCTATACTGCCGGGCAGCAACCGCGGAGTCAGCTTTGGTGGAACTGATCGAGATCTATGGCTCGGATCTGGTACACAGCCACAGGCAAGAGGAGCGCTATGAGCAGGCGCTGGCGCTCTTTAGCGAGGCCTTTGGCTCAGGACCGGTGGACGTCTTTCGTGTTCCCGGTCGCGTCAACCTGATCGGTGAACATACCGACTATTCCCAGGGCTATGTATTGCCAGTGGCCCTCGACCGCGACGTACTGTTCATCGCACGGCCCCGCACCGACGGAACGATCCGCCTGGCCAATGCGGAAGCGGCTTTTCCCCCTGAATCTTTTGTGCTGTCCGATGCCATTTCCCCTGCAGTGCATGGACATTGGTCCAACTATGTGCGCGGAGCTTCCCAGATGATGGCTCAGCGCCTGGGCGCCACGCGGGGCATGGACGTGCTGGTGGACGGCCGGGCGCCCTGGGGCATCCCACGGGGGGCGGGCTTGTCCTCGTCCTCGGCTCTGACGGTGGCGGCGGCGGTGGCCTTGGAGCACGTCAACGGGCTGGCTGTGGACCGTCAGGTACTGGCGGAGGCCTGCGGCTATGCCGAGTGGTACGTGGGAACGCGGGGCGGCATCATGGACCAGTTCGCGGCATTGCTCTCCCACCAGGGGCACGCGCTGTTTCTCGACTGCAGGCCAGAGGCAGGCACTGGGCGTTACCATACACAAGCCGTCCCCCTGCCCCCGGAATATGCCATCGTGGTAGTGAACAGCGGGGTACGGCACCGTAACACCAGCCCGTTGTTCAACACCCGGGTGGCAGAGGTCCGCAGCGCCGTGGCGCTGGTGCAGCAACGCTTCCCGCAGGTGCGCTCGCTGCGTGACCTGGAGGGTATCCCCTGGGAGAGTTATGTAGATCTGCTCCCGGAAGAGCAGAGCCCCGACGATCTGGCGCAGCGCGGGATCTCATTGGCGACGTTGATGAACGGGGGTATCATGCCAGACAGCGTGAACCTGCAGGTACGTGCCCGCTGCCGGCACGTTACCGGCGAGAACGCCCGCGTGCTGGCCGCCGTGGAGGCTCTGGCGCAAGGCGACGTGGAGCGCCTGGCAAAGCTGATGCGAGAGGCCCACGCCAGCGCTCGCGACAACTTTGACATCAGCACGCCCGAGTTGGAGAGTCTGGTGAGGTTGGCGGAGGAGATCCCCGGCGTCAAGGGGGCGCGGCTGACAGGGGCCGGCTGGGGCGGGTGTATTGTGGCCCTGGTACCCGTCACCTCTGTGGAAACCTTTGTCAGCAGGGTGCCGCAGGGCTACCAACGAGCCACCGGCCTGCGTGCCGAGGCATTCGTGTGCAGCGCGGGACATGGCGCTTCCCGTGTAACTGAATACACCAGGAGTTGATGTCACCATGAACGATCTGGAGCGCATCGTGGCTGACGCCAGCCGCATCTTTGACCTGAAGCATCACTGTTCCGAAGCCATCGTCATGGCGGTGGGGGGCTTTTATCTGGATCCGTATCCGGATTTGCTGACACGGGTGGCCTGTCCCTTTGGGGGCGGCGTCGGTGGATGCCGAGACGAGCTGTGCGGCCTGGTGAGCGGTGCCACCATCGTGCTGGGCGCGCTGTGGGGCCGCACCAGCTATGCCGAAGACGACAAATGGTTGTACGAGGTGGTCTGTGCCTGTCGCAATCGGTTCATCGAGACCAACGGAACCTCTTTGTGCCGCCCGTTGAGAGACCACTATGCGGTGGACGGCGGCCGCTGCGGGCCACTGGTTGAGCAGGCCACACGGGACCTGGTGCTGTTGATCGAACAGACAGCGCAGGCAAACCCTGCTGCAGCCGCCCGCCTGGCGCGCAGAGCCACAATCCAAGATGAGATGTAGAAAGGACGAGCTCATGAACAACCGAGTACTGCGCCTGTTGGAACAACTGGAAAAGCGCGGACTAAAGGGCATGCTGGTATCTTCGCCGGAGAACCGCCGCTACCTGAGCGGCTTTGCCGGTTCGGCCGGCGTCTTGATCATCGCCCCTGGCGTGACCAAAATCGCGACAGACTTTCGCTATTATGAGCAGGTGGCAGAGCAGGCGCCCGAGTTTGAGCTGGTAAAGGTAGTCGCCAGCACGCCGGATGTCCTGGCGCAAGAGCTCAAGCGCCTTGGGTTGACGGAAGTCGCCTTTGAAAGCGACAACCTCACCGTGACGACCTACAACCAATGGGCCGCCGCCATGCAGGGGGTCAACCTGGTGCCTACCTCGGGCATCATCGAGCAGCTGCGCGCCGTCAAAGAGCCGGTCGAGCTGGAGGCCATTCAGCGGGCTGTGGACATTGCCGATGGCGCCATGACCGAGATGATGGAGACCATTCAGGTGGGCATGACCGAGCGCGAGGTCGCCTGGGCGCTGCAGGAACACATGCGCAACCACGGCGCCGAAGGGGTGGGTTTCTCCACCATCGTGGCCGCCGGGCCCCGTTCCGCCATGTCGCACGCAGTGCCCACGGATCGCCCCATCGGGGCTGGTGAGCCCATGGTCATCGACATGGGTGCTCGCGTGGATGGCTACCTCTCGGACATCACGCGCTCCTTTTGTGTGGGCTATGCCACCGACGAGTACCTCAAGGTGTGGGACGTGGTGCTCCAGGCGCAGTTAGCGGCCGAGCGAGGCATCAGGGCAGGCATGACCGGCATCGAGGCGGACGCCCTGGCCCGCTCACTGATCTATGGTGCCGGGTATGAAGGACACTTTGGTCACGGCCTGGGCCACGCGGTGGGCCTGGAGATCCACGAAAATCCCCGGGCGAGCTTTACCGCCACGGAAAGGCTGCTAGAGGGTATGGTGTTGACGGTGGAACCGGGCATCTACCTCCCCGGCTGGGGCGGTATCCGCACTGAGGACATGATCGTCGTGGGCGCCACCGAGAGCCGCGTGCTGACGCGAACGCCCAAGCTGCCTGTGGTCGGCAAGCACTAGCGGCACCCAGATCGCGTTCTATTGGTTGCGAGGGCGGCAGCTCCGTGCTAAGATGCCCTCGATAGAGTGTCCAACCGGATACGTCCAGGTAGATAAAGAGGTGGTCAAATGCAGATTCGGAAAGCGAGCCTGGAGTGCCTGCGAGCCAACCCCTGGCTGCCGCTCGCACTGGTCGCCGCCCTGCTGATCGGCATGCTCTTGGCATGGCAGGTATTGCCAGTAAAGGTGGTGGACACGGATCCATCCGATCTGCGTGCCGAGCACCAGGCGGATTATGTAACGCTGGTGGCGGACTCGTGGACCGTCAATGGAAACTCGGATCTGGCCCGGGAGCGCTTGTACGAGCTGGTGGACGATGACACCACCTGGGCAGATGTGGATCAGATGCTGGTGGACGCAATCGCCCGGTTGGAAGCAGAGGGCAACCCCCCTGCCGCCCTGAGGATCACCCGCATGCGGGACGCAGTACCCCTGCCGCTGGATGATGCAGAGCAGGCCGAGGGCCAGCGTCCTACCCGGCGTACCTCAGCGACACGCACGGCTGTGGCAAATGAAAAGCCATCCGGCGCCGGCTCCAGCTCGCCTACCGCCTTCCCGACGCTCTCGGCTGCGGGCCGCCAGCCCGCCGAGGATGAGGAGCGCTTGGGCGGGTTCAGCTTGGGATGGCTCCCCATCGCCGGTTTAGTACTGGTGCTGGCCGCGGTAGCAGCCATCGGCGCGGTGGTTTGGCGGGAAAAGCGCGCCAGCCGGACCCCTCTGCCAGGCGACGAGCCGACTGATTCTGATCAGCCTTCGCTGGCCAAACGCCGTCAGGGTTCTGCCATGTCGCTCAATCCCATCCCTGCCCCCGGCGGATATGACGAGCCCAGTGACTATGGTGCCAACCTCGACCTGCAGGGTGACGAATACGGCGACGAGATGGACGAGTTGGACGAGGGCCTGTACGACGAGGCCCCTCTCCGCCAGCAGCCATCGTTGGCGCCAGAAGAGGGTTGGCACGTCGAAGAGCCGGCGCTTCCTGAATCCATCGCGCGCGAATGGGCAGAAGACTCCCCTGCCTCCTACGTAGAGGATTCCAGTTCGCCGAACTGGCGCCGCCGTGGGCCCGCGCTGCAGTCCTCACTGGCTGCGGGTGAGCTGGGTGTGTTCGAGACGAGCTATGCCTTTGGCGATGACGACTTTTATCACGCCTTTACCATCGAATCGCCTACTCACGAGTTCCTCTGCCAGTGTGGCATCGTGATCAGCGACACCGCTGGGACCCAGGGAGCGCAGCTGGTAAATGCCTTTGACATCTGGCTGTTTGAGACGCAGGGCACGCGTACCCTCTCCAAGGTGCTGGTCAGCGACCACACCTATCACGACGAGGCCGTCAGCGCGCGCCTCGCACGCAAGGGCGAGTTGGTAGTGGCCCAGCCCGGGATGGTGATCGAGTTGGAGACCGAATCGATTCGACTCACCGCCACCATCGAGGACCTTGCCTATAGAACCAACGTCCAGGTGACGCAGAACGTGTTCGATAGACTCAAGGTTCGCATGGTCGTGGAACAGTTGTCGTAGCATCCGGCATGCAGCCCGGGGCCCTCGCGGAGCGGAATGCTGGCGGGGGCCCTGTTTGTTTGACAAGTGCGAGGGGATGGTGGAGCGGCAGATCGCCCATATGGACCTGGATGCCTTTTTCGTCGCGGTGGAAAGGCTGTTGGACCCGGCACTGGTTGGCAAAGCCGTGCTGGTAGGCGGCAGCCCCGAGCACCGCGGGGTGGTGGCCTCTGCCTCCTACGAGGCCCGTGCCAGGGGCGTGCGGAGCGCCATGCCCATGGCCCAGGCGCTGCGGCTGTGCCCGGAAGCGATCCGCGTGCCGCCCCGCCACGGGGTCTATGGCCAGCACTCAAGGCGGGTGATGGCGCTGCTGGGAGACTATACGCCCATCGTGGAACAGGTCTCGGTGGATGAGGCCTTTCTGGACCTCACCGGCACCGAAGGGCTGCATGGGCCCGCCCCCGAGGTGGCGGCACGCATCCAGCAACGGGTGCAGGATGAGCTGGGCCTCAGTTGCTCGCTGGGTGTGGCCAGCTGCAAGCTCGTTGCCAAGATCGCCTGCTCCACCGGCAAACCCCACGGGCTGGTAGTGGTGCCCAACGGCCAGGAGGCGGCCTTTCTCGCGCCCATGCCTGTCGAAGCGCTGTGGGGCGTGGGCGAGGCAACCAGCCGGCGCATCCGTGCGCTGGGCATCCACACCATTGGGCAGCTGGCCGCCTGGCCCGGGCATGGCCTGCGCCACGCTCTCGGAGATTCGGGAAGCGCACTGCAGCGGGCTGCCAAGGGGATCGACGAGCGTCCCGTTACTCCGGAACGGGAGCGCAAATCGTACAGCCACGAGCGGACCTTTGCCGTGGACGAGCGGGACGCGGTGCGCCTGCGCCGGACGCTGCTGGGCATGGCGGATGGGTTGACCTCGCAACTGCGGCAGGATCACGTTCTGGCGCGGACAGTACGCATCAAGCTGCGATCATCGTCGTACGAGACCCAGACGCGACAGGTGCGGCTGGAGCAGCCCACCGACCACGCCGATGAGGTGTTCAAGGCGGCATTGGAACTCTTTGATGCCAGCTGGGACCGGCGCCCCGTGAGGCTGATCGGCGTGGCCGTCACCGACCTGCTCACCGTGGGCGGCACACAGCTGGACTTGTTTGCCCACGACGATCAGCGACGAACCCGCCTCAGCCGCGCCGTGGATGACATTCGGGACCGCTTTGGCACTGAGGCCATCACCCGCGCCTCACTGGCCAGAGGCGCTCGGCACACCCGCACCGTCTCGAAGGACCGGGCATAAGGCCCGCGCGATTGGCGACAGGTGGAGGCTGTTCTATAATCGCGCCAGTACAGCACCTTCACGGGAGTGCCATGAAAGCCATCACTGTCCATTTGCAGCGCTTTGCACCCCTGTATGGCTGGGTAAACCGCCTGTTGCGGGTGGATCTCTCGAACGGAACGATATCGGCCACGCCGCTGGACGGCTATGTGCCGGATTACATCGGCGGGCGTGGCGTGGCGGCGCGGCTCGCCTGGGACGAATACCCCGAGCCGGTGGATCCCTTTGCGCCCGAGAGCCCGCTCATCATTATGACCGGCGCCCTCACGGGGACGCGCTCCCCCTACTCTGGACGGACTTCCATCTCGGGGTTCAGTCCACAGGCTTATCCTTACAACTGGTACACTCGGGCAAACATCGGACACCACTGGGGCGCAGAGCTCAAGCGCGCCGGGTACGACGGTATTCTGGTCACGGGCGCATCCGACACGCCCGTCCAATTGGTGATCAGGGACGACGAGGTGACTCTGGCGCCCGCCGATGACCTGTGGGGGCTGGACACCTATGACACTCAGGAAGCCCTGCGAGCGCAGGTCTCCAAAGAGGTACGGGCCCTGGTGATCGGGCCGGCGGGCGAGCGTCTGTCGCGCATCGCCACCATCCACACCGGCACCTCTTCTACCGCCGGCCAGGGGGGCTTTGGGGCGGTGATGGGTGCCAAAAAGCTCAAGGCAATCGCCGTGGTGGGCAGCGGCACGGTGCCGGTCCACAACCCCGAGTTGATGGACGGCCTGCTCAAGGTGGTGGCGGAGAATATCCGTGCCTACCGGTCGGTGCCCAACCTGTCGGAGCAGAACCGCGCCATGGCCTGCGACCGGGGAGGCCGTGTGCGCCCCTTTGCCTGCACGGCTTCCTGTCCCACCCCCTGCAACCGCTACTATTCCGACATGCCTGGGGTGGCCTATCCCGAGCGCCAGTGGGAGGGACACTGGACCTGCGTGGGTTCGATTTTTCGCGGGATACCGGCGGGCGGCAAGGTCTCTACCGAAGGCCTGTTCGACTGGCAGCTGGGTACCTATGCCGGTTTGGAGATGAACGTCCTGAGCAACCGCTACGGCCTCAACCAGTGGGACATTATCATGAGCATGGTCCCCTGGCTGGTGCGTTGTCAGCGAGCGGGTTTGATCTCGGAGATGAACGGCATGGCCATGGACTGGCAGAACCCGCACTTTTGGGCCATGTTCCTGCACGCTGTGGGCCATCGCAAAGGCATGGGTGACGCATTGGCGGAGGGTGGCCTTCGGGCCTCGTTGTTACTCAATCTGGGCACTGACCTGGCGCGGCGCTACTATAACTCCTGGGGGTATGGCGGGCACTGGGATGGCCACGCCTGCTACTCGAACTATTTGGTGTTCCCCTACTGGATCGTATCGGCGTTGCAGTGGAGCACCGACACCCGTGACCCCTACAGCAGCAGCCACGGCTATGTCCAGAACGTGATGCGTTGGGGCCCGCTGGGCGATCATGCCGGCGAACCGCCCATCAGCTGGGACCAGATGCGCGGCATCAGCGAGCGGGTATACGGAACGCCCGATGCCCTGGATCCCTATTCCGGCTACAAGGCCAAGGCCTACCCCGCCTGGTATCACGACTTGCGCTCGGTGATGAAGGACAGCCTGCCCACCGATGACCAGACGTTTCCGCTGATCTACAGCGTCACCAGTGAGGATCGCTTCTTCCGCGTCCAAGCCCCCGAGCCACTGGGCGAGGTGGAGGGTCCAGCCATCGACAGTCAGCTCTTTAAAGTGGGGACCGGCATCCAGTGGTCCGAGGCCGAGTTCCAACGAGCGGCGGAGCGGATCTATACCGTCGAGCGCGCCATCACGGTGCGGCACTTTGGGCGCACCCGCGCCATGGACGAGACCACCTATGACAGCTATACCTACCAGGAGAACTGGGCCAACCCGCTGCTGGAGGAACGGTATGGGCTGGATCGAGAGCAGTTCGCACCGGTGACCGACGAGTACTATGACTTGCTGGGTTGGGATCAACGGACCGGATGGCCGCTGCCGGAGCGGCTGCAGGCCCTGGGAATCGGCGAATTGCACGCTCCCATGACGGAGGGCGCCCTGAAAGCCTCCGCAAGAGTTCAGCTGGAGGCTCAATCGTAATGCATCCTGGTATCCGACACGACGCGGCGCTGCCGCGACGCCTTGCCATGCTGTGCGTCCTGCTGGCGCTGCTGTGTGCGGCGACAGGCTGCTCTGGTGAAGGGGGACGTCCCCTCTCTCGGTTGTGGCAGACGGCGACACCCGTCCCATCACCCACCGCCACTGCGGCGCCGCCCACGGCCACTCCTACCGCAACGCCCACGGCCACGCCTACACCGACCCCTACGCCGCTGCCCTTGGAAGTGTCTCTGCAGCTGGATCCGGCGGTTGTGACGGAAGGCCAAACCACGGCCCTGGTGGTGCGCACGAACCAGCAGGCAACCGTGAGCGCCGCCGTAGGGGAGCAAGAGCTCGCACTGGAAGACATGGGCGAGGGCCTGTACGCCGGCTTGCTGGGCATCAGCGCGGTGGCGGGGGCCAGCTCGCTGCCGGTGCACGTCAGCGTGACTACCGCCGATGGTCGCAGCAGCACCATCGAGACAACCCTGGCCACCACAGTGGGCGAGTTTGACACCGAAAACCTCGAGTTTGAGCCCGAGACGCAGGCGTTGCTGGCCCCAGCGGTGGCGCAGCCGGAAAATGAACGCATCAAGGCCGTATTTGCCAGCAGCGGGCCCGACATGCTGTGGACCAGTCCCTTTACCTGGCCACGGGAGGACCGCACCACTTCACGCTTTGGCACGCGGCGCAGCTATGGGGACGTTCTGGCATCGTACCACTCGGGGCTCGACATTGCGGGCCTGGAGGGCGAGCCGGTGCTGGTGGCAGCGGCGGGCACGGTTGTGCTGGCCGAGCCCCTGCAGGTGCGCGGTAACGCCGTCATCGTCGATCATGGCGCGGGCGTGATGACAGGCTATTTCCATTTGACGGATATCGCCGTCCAGGTTGGAGATACCCTCTCGCCAGGGCAACTGGTGGGCTCGGTCGGCGCCACGGGCCTGGTCACCGGCTCGCATCTTCACTGGGAGATGCGGGTGCACGGAGTACCGGTGGATCCACAGGCGTGGGTCGGCCGCCGCTTTCCCTGGCAGGAGCCCGCCCCTCCCTCGGCGACGCCCACCCCGTGAGAAAGACAGGAGGTGCTTGATGTCCAGCTACTACCTGGATCGACCTCTGGTGATGGCCCATCGCGGCGCCAAGGATACGGCGCCTGAAAACACTATCGCGGCTTTTGAGCGCGCCATTTCCCTGGGCGCCGACGCGGTGGAGATGGATATCGTCCGGTGCGCCAGCGGCGAGATCGTTGTGCTGCACGACGACACGGTGGACCGCACCAGCAACGGCAGCGGGCACATTTCCAGCCTGAGGCTGGAGCAGCTGCGCAGGCTGGACGCCGGCAGCTGGTTCGATCCAGCTTTTGCCGGTGAGCGGATCCCCACACTGCAGGAGGTGTTGGACGCCATCGGCGGGCGGATCCGCCTGAACATCGAGATCAAACGCCAGGTGGTCGGCGCCCAGCCCATGGAGGCCGAGCTGGCCGCCCTGCTGCGCGAGCGCAAGCTGGTTTCCGATACCATCGTGTCGTCCTTTGTGCCGGGGGCACTGGGACGGCTGCGCCGGGTTGCTCCCGAAATCCCTCGGGCTCTGTTGTACGCACCACAAATGCCCCTGCCCCTGCGGCACGCCTGGCCGCGATTCTGGCTGGCACCGCAGGCGCTGCATCCCTACTATGGCCTGTTGGATGCGACCTATGTCTCCAGAGCGCACAAGGCGGGCTATCGCGTCAACGTGTGGACCGTGAACGAGGCGCAGGACATGGCTCAGCTGGCCCGTGTGGGTGTGGATGCCCTGATCACCGACCATGTCAAGCTGGCCCGGGTAGTACTGGGTTTGGAACCAGCCTGAAAGCCAAACCTGCGACCCGTATGGGTCGCAGGTTGTTTATTGGTCCCTGTGAACGTCAATTGCCCTTACTCGAGGGGAAAGGCACGGCAGAGGGCGCGCGTCTCCTGTCGAACGCTCTTGATCACCGCGGGATCATCCTTGTGCTGGAGCACCTCGGCGATCCAACGGGCAACCTGCTTCATTTGCGGCGCACGAAAGCCCCGCGTGGTCACGGCAGGGGTACCCAGCCGGATGCCGCTGCTCACCATGGGCGATTTGGTGTCAAAGGGGATCTGGTTCTTGTTACAGGCCAGGCCCGCCTCCTCCAGGGCTTCCTGGGCGTCACGCCCCGTGATGCCATAGCTGGAGAGCACATCCACCATCATGAGGTGGTTATCTGTACCGCCGGATACCAGTCGCATGCCCAGTCGTTGCAGCTCGGCCGCCAGCGTTTGGGCATTCTCCACGATGGCCCGCTGGTAATCGGCAAACTCGGGACGCAGCGCCTCGCCAAAGGCCACGGCCTTGGCGGCGATGATGTGCTCCAGCGGCCCGCCCTGGATGCCGGGAAAGACAGCCCGATCCACGGCTTTGGCGTGCTCCTGCTTGCAGAGAATCAACCCGCCGCGGGGGCCGCGCAGCGTCTTGTGGGTGGTGGAGGTCACGATGTCGGCATAGGGCACGGGGCTGGGGTGCACGCCGGCGACGATCAAGCCCGCGATGTGCGCCACATCTACCATCAAATAGCTGCCGGCCTGATCTGCGATCTCGCGCAGCCGGGCAAAGTCGATGATCCGGGAATACGTCGAGGCGCCGGCGAGTATCAGGCGGGGCTTTAGCTCCATTGCCTGCTCCGCCAGGGCGTCATAGTCGATGGTCTCGGTATCGCGGGTGACGCCATAGTGCGAGAACTGGTACTCGATACCAGAGAAACTCAGCTTGTGTCCGTGGGTCAGGTGCCCGCCTTCGGCCAGACTCATGGAGAGGACCGTGTCCCCGTGGTTCAGGAGGGCCAGATAGGCCGCGGCATTGGCCTGGGAGCCGGAGTGGGGCTGCACATTGGCGTGGTCGGCGCCGAACATGGCCTTGGCACGGGCGATAGCCAGTGACTCGACCTCGTCCACGAATTCACAACCACCATAATAGCGGCGGCCGGGATAGCCCTCGGCGTACTTGTTGGTCAGGATGCTTCCCTGGGCATCGAGCACGGCCTGGCTGACATAGTTCTCTGAAGCGATCAGCTCGATGGTGTCCTGCTGGCGATCGATCTCCCGGGCGATGGCCGCGGCAGCCTCCGGATCTTGCAGCGCCAGTCGAGCAACGCTCTCACGCTCATAGCTGCGAATTGGATTGGCGGTGTCCGTCATACCGGTCTCCCTCCACACTGGGTGCTGGCTGCCCCTGCCCGCCCGACAGGTGCTCGGGGGCCATGTGAGGACGATCAGCCAACGACATTCGGCTCTGTTACTTGTCCAAACGCAATTATACCCAGTGTGTCCCGGCCCGCAAAAGGGCGTCCAGCTCACTTGTGCCCACTTGCCAGGAGAGCGAAACGCCCGGGTGCTCGACATTCAGCCCCGGGCGGTTTGATTGGGTGAACAGCCGGTCTACGGTCAGAGGGCGCGCCGGTGCCTGGTCCAAAGGAGCAAGCCGAGAAGCACTACCAGCAACCCCGCCAACAGAGGAACAGCAAAGCGCAGCAGCTCCCGCGGGCTGGAAGGAGCTTCCGATGCTGCCTCCGAGGCCTGGGGCGCCGGTTCGTCAGCCACTGCACAGCCTTCGGCCGTCGCCTCAGCGTCACACAGGGGCTCCTCCGTACCAGCAAACTGCTGGCGGGTCCCCTCGCCACCTCCTCCCCCACCAGGATCCGCCATCGTTTCTGTGGGCGCAGACATGGTGTCGGCATCGAGCATCGCGGATGCTTCCGCAGTGGACTCGGTGCTGGCCACCGGAGACTCTTCCGGAGGGGCAAGCAGCAGCGCCTCCGGCTCTGCTGCGTCAGCCGCCATGGGCGCCTCCGCCACAAACGCGGCCTGGGCCTCTGGCACAGCCTCCTCCGGCACACCCTGCTTTTGCATGGGAGGGCCATACGTCGAAGCCATTCTGCCAAGAGAAAGAGAACTCACCGAGACAGCGACTATCAGCAGCAGCGCCACCACCGCCGAGCTGGCTGCCAACGCACGCGTCAGCCACGGCGTCCCCGATGCGGGTTGACGCTGGCGCAGTAACTCGCCATAGGGAAGCGACACAGGTCGCGGCATGAGGGGCACGGCCGCTTGGGCCAGCAGCGCCTTGGTCTGACGCAGCTGCTCCAGCTCTGCGCGGCAGGCCGGGCACTGCGCCAGGTGCCTCTCCATCCGTCTCTTTTGCGCCACTGACAGCTCATCATCCAGATAGCAGGAGAGATCCTGCTCTCTGTTGCGGCGGCGCCAACGACTGCAGCGACTACTCATGGTAAACCGTTCACCCAATGGCCCAGATTACGCTCAGGCATCTCGTTCCATCCCTTGGCGATCACCAGCAAGACGGTATTCGGCGGGCAATTGTTCCCCGTTCTCCAAGAGGTGGTTGCGCAGGTGCACGCGTGCCCGGCTCAGGCGCGATTTGACCGTCCCGATGGAGATGTTGAGTGCTGAGGCGATCTCGCTATAAGCCAGCCCATGGACATCGGACATGACCACCACGTCACGCTGCTCATTGGAGAGGGTCGCCAGCGCGCGTTCCAGCGTGTGACCCAGCTCCTGGCGCGCCACATAGTCCTCGGGCAGCTCGTCCTCAGCCTCCAACACATCCGAGTGCTCGTCGTCCTCAACGAGATCGTCGATGGGCGCGGCAGGCCGACGCTGGTGGTAGCGCAGTTGGTCATAACTGCAGTTGGTGGCGATGCGAAGCAACCAGGCACGAAAGGATCCACCACGGTAGCTGTCCAAAGCCTGGTATGCCCTGACAAAGGCCTCCTGGACCGCGTCCATGGCGGCATCGGGATTACCGAGGATGCGGTAGGCAACCGAATAGGCCAGCTGCTGATGGGCCTGCACGAGGGATTCAAAGGCGCGCACGTCTCCCCGACGCGCCGCCTCTACCACCGGCTGTTCCTGATCGGTGGCGGAAGGACGGCCCAGTGTCAAGCGCATGGGCGGCAAGCCTCCTGCTGCACGACACGGCCGCCGGCCAAGCCAGGATTTGGTTTGACGTTGCCGATTGGTTGCTCTATACTTGACCCGTGTGTTCGCCCCAGCCGAAGTGGCGGAACGGTATACGCGGTGGTCTCAAAAACCATTGG
>JAAYED010000070.1 GCA_012728955.1 Chloroflexota bacterium | reverse complement strand
GGAAGGCGCTCAGGCCACCATGCTCGATATCGACTATGGTACCTACCCCTTTGTGACCTCCTCTTCGCCCACCGCCGGGGGTGCCTGCCAGGGTTCAGGCATCAATCCCCGCCAGATTGACGAGATTGTGGGAGTGGTCAAGGTCTATACCTCGCGGGTGGGAACGGGGCCCTTCCCCACCGAACTGGTGGACAGCACAGGCGACTGGATCGTGGAGCGGGGACACGAGTACGGTACTACCACCGGCAGGCGTCGCCGTTGTGGCTGGATCGACACGGTCAGCTTGCGCTATGCCGCCCGGGTAAATGGATTCACGGGCCTGGCGCTTACCCGTCTGGATATCCTCACAGGACTCCAAGAGTTGCGTCTCTGCACCCACTACCGCTTGCCCGACGGTACCGTAGTGGACACGTATCCTCAGGACGCACAGGTGCTGGACAGCGTCACGGCGGTGTACGAGTCCATGCCCGGCTGGAGTGGCGACCTGTCAGAGGTTCGCACTGTGGAGGATCTTCCCGCTGCCGCCCAAGCCTATTGTCAAAGGATCTCTGAGCTGGTAGGGGTGCCGATCGCGCTGATTTCCGTGGGCGCAGAGCGTGAGGACCTGATCGCTCTGCGCTCGCCGATCTGAGTGACACAGCGCCGCCTGCTTGGCTGAGCAGGCGGCACCGCTTTATCGTTGGGGAGGTACCATGGCCGCTTCTGACGAGAGGTATCCGGAGGCACTCACCTTTGATGATGTCCTGCTGGTCCCCGGCTATTCGGAGGTCCTGCCGGACAATGTGGACGTATCGACGATGTTGACGCCCAAACTGCGGCTGGCTGTGCCGATTCTGTCAGCCGCGATGGACACCGTCACCGAGGCTCGACTGGCTATCGCCCTGGCGCGGGAGGGTGGCCTGGGGATCATCCACCGCAATTGCTCGGTGGAGGAACAGGTCGCCGAGGTAGACAAGGTCAAGCGCAGCGAGTCGGGCATGATCGTCGATCCGATCACCCTGCCCCCAACGGCCACTTTGGGGGACGCCAAGGCACTGATGGCCCACTATCACATCTCCGGCGTGCCCATCACCGAGGGAACGCGCCTGGTGGGGATCCTCACCAACCGGGATATCCGCTTTGCCACCGACGATGCGCGACCTGTGACAGAGCTGATGACCTCCAAAAACCTGGTTACCGCCCCCATCGGTACCACGCTGGACGAGGCGCAAGACATCCTGCAACAGCATCGCATCGAGAAGCTGCCTCTGGTGGATGACGCAGGCAATCTCATGGGGCTCATCACCGTCAAGGATATTCAGAAAAAGCGGGACTTTCCCAGTGCTTCCAGCGACAGCTCGGGGCGTCTGCTGGTAGGGGCGGCCATCGGTGTGGGCTCGGATGCAATGGACCGCGCAGCGGCGCTGGTGCGGGCCGGAGTGGACATGCTGGCGCTGGATACCGCCCACGGCCACTCGCGGATGGTGCTGCAGACCATGGAGCGCCTGCGCGCCACCTACCCCGACCTGCCCATCTCGGCTGGTAACGTGGTCACTGCCGAGGGCACCCGCGACCTGATCCATGCCGGTGCCGATGTGATCAAGGTGGGCGTGGGCGCCGGTTCCATCTGCACCACGCGCATTGTAGCCGGCTGCGGCATGCCGCAGCTGACAGCCATCAGTAACTGTGCCGACGCAGCAGCCGAGTTCAACATCCCCGTCGTCGCCGATGGCGGCATCCGCTATTCGGGGGATATCGTCAAGGCCCTGGCTGCAGGCGCCCACGCCGTGATGTTGGGCAGCACCCTGGCCGGTGTGGACGAGAGCCCGGGCGAGCTCGTGATTTACGAGGGGCGTCGCTTTAAAGAGTACCGCGGCATGGGCTCTGTGGGCGCCATGCGCGGTGGCTATGGCCGCGACCGGTATGCCACCGAACAGTCGCACACCTCGATCCGCTCCTCGGGCAAGCTGATTCCCGAAGGCATCGAGGCGCGGGTGGCCTATCGTGGCTCCCTGTCAGAGAGCGTCTATCAGCTGGTGGGAGGCTTGCGCTCGGGCATGGGCTATGTGGGCGCCAGCAGTCTTGAGCAGTTGCACCAGCGCGCTCAGTTCGTGCGCATCAGCACGGCAGGGTACGTGGAGAGCCATCCCCACAGCGTCCTGATCACCAAAGAGGCACCCAATTATCAGCTGCAGCCCTAGCCAGCAGCACCCGACGGACCGCCGCCGAGGCGCCAGAGAGGAGCCTGTGGAAGCTATTCTACGCATCGAGGTCATCGCCAGGGCCGGGGAAACACCGGCTGACCTGCTGCTGGAGGATATCAGTGCACTCGGTATCCAGGGCGTGGAGCGGGTTGAACGCTCTACCCTGTATTTTGTCGCCGGCGATATCGATCGCTCAGAGGTCGAACGGCTGTGCCGAGAGCTCCTGGTGGATCCCATCGTACAGACAGTTACCTGGGGCGCGGCGGATGCGCCACTGGCTCCCGTTCCCGGTGCTGCGCGGATCGAGGTGGGGTTGTTGCCGGGCGTAACCGACACCGTGGCCGACAATGTGTTGGCGCGAGCGCGTTTACTGGGCCTCACCGGCATCCATGCCGTCTCTACCGGCGAGAGCTACCGGGTGTACGGCAACATTTCGGAGCACGTGGTGCGGACCATCGCCGAAAAACTGCTGTGCAACGGTGTGATTCAGTACTATGAGATCGGCCAACTTGCACCGCACGTGGGAGCTCCGACGTTGCACGGCAGCCCCGGCGCACGAACCGTGCCCATCCGCGAGCTGAATGACTCCCAGCTGGAGACGCTCTCCCGTGAAGGGCTGCTGGCACTGGATTTGGCTGAGATGCAGGTGATTCAGCGCTACTTTGGCGATGAGGGGCGCGATCCCACGGACGTCGAGCTCGAGAGCCTAGCGCAGACCTGGTCCGATCACTGTGTGCACAAGACCTTCAAGGCGATTGTGCAGTACCGGGAAACAACCGATCAGGGCACCACGGTCGAGGAGATCGACAGCCTCATCCGCACCTACCTGCAGGCGGCAACCAACGCCATCGACGCTCCCTTTGTGCGCTCTGCCTTTGTGGACAACGCAGGCATCATCGCCTTTGGCGAGCACGAACTGTCTTTCAAGGCCGAGACCCACAACCATCCCTCGGCGCTGGAACCCT
>JAAYED010000069.1 GCA_012728955.1 Chloroflexota bacterium | reverse complement strand
TGCAAATTCACCCCCGCTGGAGGGCGTATTTACGTCGACGCCCGGGCAGAGGGCGACATGGTCCGGATCACCGTGCGAGACACCGGCATCGGCGTGTCTGCAGAGGCCGCCCCCAGGGTCTTTGAGCGCTTTTTCAAGACAGATGCCTCTCGATCCTCCGGGGGGATCGGGCTGGGGCTGGCCATCGCCCGCCATATCGTCGAGGCCCATGGCGGCGAGATCAGCCTGAGCAGCGTGGAGGGCCGGGGCAGTGCCTTTAGTTTTACCCTGATGGTCGCTGAGGGTTGATTCGGGGGCCCAACAACTTGCGACCGATGCTTGAGCGCACTGATCAGAGCGCGCTCAATCTTTTACCGTCCTTTAACATGGGCCCAAAGGCTCGTTAAAGTGGGCGTGTTAATCTCCTTGCGGATTCAAGAAGAGAGCAAGGAGGAATGATGCGTCGTTCGTGGTTACTGGGATTGGTTCTCGTTGCTTTGGTGGCGGGCCTGGTGGGATGTTCACAGCCTGAGCCAGAGACCATTGTTCAAGAAGTGGAAAAGCCCGTTACGGTAGTGGTCGAGGTCGAGAAGCAGGTCACGGTGATGCCCACCGCTGCTCCTGAGGAGCCGCAGGCGGCCGCTGGTTCGGTGCAGTTGACCGGCGCTGGTGCCAGCTTCCCGTATCCCCTCTACTCGCGCTGGTTCTACGAGTACGCGTTTGTCAACGCTGTGCCCCGCATCAACTATCAGAGCATCGGCTCGGGCGGTGGTATCCGTCAGATCACCGAGAAGAACGTGGACTTTGCCGGTTCGGACGCTGTTCTGAACGACGAGCAAAAGGCTGCGGCTCCCGGTCTGATGATGCTTCCTACGGTCGCTGGTGCCGTGGTGTTGGCCTATAACGTGGAGGGCGCCGATGGCGAGCCTCTGGAGACGGGCCTTGTGCTTACGCCAGAGGTCATCTCGGGCATCTTCCTGGGCCAGATCACTCGCTGGAACGATCCCCAGATCGCCGCTTCCAATCCCGACGTGCAGCTCCCTGACGCCGAGATCGTGGTTGCGCATCGCTCCGATGGCTCGGGTACCTCGTTCATCTTTACCAGCTACCTGAGCGCGGTCAGCGAAGAGTGGCTGTCTCGCGTGGGTGCCGGTACCGCAGTCGAGTGGCCCGTGGGCCTCGGTGGCAAGGGTAACGAGGGTGTGGCTGGTATCGTCAAAGAGCAGCCCGGCAGCATCGGCTACGTGGAGCTGGCCTATGCCGTTCAGAACAAGTTGGCCTATGCATACGTGCAGAACCAGGCCGGCAATGTGATCGAGCCAGGCTTGGAGAGCACCACCGCGGCTTCCAACGAGGCTATCGCGGATATGCCTGAGGATCTTGGGCAGGTGCTGGTGAATGCCCCTGGTGCGGACTCGTACCCCATCGCTGGCTACACCTTCCTGCTGGTCTATGAGGACATGCAGGATTGCGACAAGGCCCGTGAGCTGCAAAAGCTGATCACTTGGGCGATGTCACCCGAGGCGGACGCCTTTGCTGAGGAGCTGCTGTACGCGCCCCTGGGTGCCGATGTCAAAGCGCTGGTGCAGGCACGGGTCGATGCACTGACCTGCAATGGCCAGCCCATCGTGCCCTGAGCCCTGTGCGAAAGAGTTTGCAGGAGGGCCGGCAACGGCCCTCCTGATAGAGCATAAAGGGGATAGAGATTGGAAAGCGTAGAGCAGCTGAGGGCAGCCGGGTTTAACGAGCCGCCCGTTCTT
>JAAYED010000068.1 GCA_012728955.1 Chloroflexota bacterium | reverse complement strand
GCGGATCGGTGCCCAGTCCGATCTCGGGATGTGAGGCAAAGGCAAAGGTATGTTCCGTGTACAACTGCAGCACGTTCACCTTGAACAGGGCCAGCATGTCCACCACGTCCTGCAGAGTCTCCAGTGTGGGCACCTTTCCTCGGGAGACATCCAGCATCACGCCGCGATAGCGGTACACCGGCCAGTCGTCGATGTGGCAGGCATTCCAGCGTGCGCCCTGCAGGCGGGCGATCTGGCGCAGCGTCTGGACGCCGTTGCGCAGGGCGGCCAGCCCATCGCCCCCTGCGATGGCCCGCGCCGGCGAAATGGTCACCACATAGGCTTCGGGGCCATGCCCGGCGATGGCCTCTGCCGGTACGGGGGCGCCCATAAAGGCCTCTGCCGCCTGCAGGTTGTCACACAGCAGGATCAAATTGTTTCTGCGGGGCGCCCTGGTGGTACGGATGATCTCCAGCTGCAGCCCGGTCTCCCGGGCGATTTCGCCCTTGAGCAGTTTGGCCGCCTCATAGGCCTCTGATCCACTGCCGGGCAATAGCAGAATCAGTGTCTCGGCGTCCAGCTGCAACTGTCCGTCGGCAGGCACACAGGCCACTGGTACCGGCAGAATCCCTGGCATTTCAGCAGGCATGGCTCTCCTTTATCAGGCTTGGACGTAGGGTATGCTCTGCGACCCCTCGGGGATCACCAGCAGGCTGGCTCCCGGTCCGTGGCGCTCCAGCTCCTGCCGGACGGTGCTCGCGATGTCGTGGGTGGGAGTAAACAGCATCTCGCGCACCTGTTCGTCGCTGAGGCCCTCGCTGTACACAAAGATGTCTGCGGCCTTCATCAGGTTCGCGTGCAGTTGGGCCTCCCACTGGTCGTGCCGCCGGAACCCCGGCGCCGAGATCAGCGTCAGGATGCCCTCCGGACTTCCGCCCTCCACCACCAGGTTGCGATACTCGCCATAGTCTGGAATGCCGCCCTGGCACTGGCTGGCCACGATAATGCTGCCGCCCTGCTTGACCGCCTGCCTGGCGGCCGAGATGCCCTTGATGGTCTGGTACAGGTTGATGTCCAGCGGATACCCGCTGTTGGTGGTGAGCACCACGTCATAGGTGTGAGGCACCGGCACCAGAGCATGCTTTTTCACAAAGGCCACCCCGTGGGCATGGGCCAGATCCATCTGGCCGGCGAACACACCGGTGAGCTGGCCGAGGCGGTTAAGCGTGACGTTGAGGATCATGTCGGGGCGGGCCATAGTAGCAAAGGCGCGCATCTCTTCCCAAACGGGGTTGCCCTCCAGGTTGCCCCAGGTGGCCCGCGGGTCGGCCAACATGGCTACCCCGTGGTTATCCATGATGCTCTCGATGCCTGCTACGGCAGGCAGCACCCCCTTGGGTCCGCCGCTGAATCCCGCAAAGATGTGCGGCTCGATAAAGCCCGTCAGGATCTTGACGTCGGCCTGATAAAAGGCCTTATTCACCAGCACCTGATGTCCCCTCGGGGTGGATCCCAGGTTCACCAGATTGTCATTGTCCCAGGCGTTGTGATTCACCACCCGATAGTTGTCGACGATTTCCTGTCCCAGGATCCCCACCAGTTCTTCGCGGGTGTTGGCCACATGGGTGCCCGTTCCGTTGATCAGCAGAATCTGCTCCCGAGGCACCAGCCGTTCCAGCTGCTCCAGCAGCACGGGCAGCACGCGGTGGCTGGGCATGGGCCGCGTGATATCGCTGAATTCGATTGCCACCGTATCCTTTGGGCGCACGATGCGATCCAGAGATGGCATACCGATGGGGGACTGGAGCGCCGCCCGCAGGGCGGCCGTCTCGTCGGGCAGGCCCGGTGCCTCCACAGGATAGATCACCGTCGCATCGTCCGGTACAGAGACAGTCAGGCCCTGGCGGCCGTATTTCAACTGGACGTCCATCTAACACTCCTGCGCGATCATGGTATTCTGCGCGGCGCCCGCCAACCCACGGCCAGGGCGCTAGAAACGGATATGGCCCACATAGCCGGGCCGGCCAAAGGCGTCGGGATCCACCCGATGCTCGCGGATGTACGCCTCTGAGAAGGCCACACCGATGCCGGGCGTCTCGGGCAGGTCGATGAATTGCGGGTCGTACCGGTATCCACCAGGCATGGTGTCCTCCAGCACGCCCTTGAGCTGAATGTGATATTCGCACATCAACAGGTTGGAAAGCGTGGCGCCTACGTGCGCTCCCGCCAGCAGCGTAACCGGACCGTTCCACTCGTGGGGAGCCACCGTGACATAGTAGGCATCGGCCATGGCGCCGATTTTCTTCATCTCGGTGATGCCGCCCACATGAGCGATATCCGGCTGCAGGATGCGGCAGCAACGCTGCTCAAGGGCGTCACGAAAATCGATGCGCTGGAACAGACGCTCACCGGTGGCCACCGCCGTGGGCGTGGCCAGCTGCACCTCTCGCGTCTCCGCCAGGCTCTCGGGCGCCACCGGCTCCTCGATCCAGTACGGGTCATAGGGCTCCAGCGCCTGCGCGATGCGAATGGCAGCCCGCACGTTAAAGCGGGCGTGCATCTCGACACAAATCTTGAAATCGGGGCCGCCTCCCTCGCGAATCTGCCGGATGATGTCGGTGGCATAGCGCAGCGCAAAGGGCGAGATCTCGCGGTTATAGCCCCGCTCGTGGGGAAAGGGGTCCAGCTTGCCCGCGATGATGCCCTGCTTGACCAGCTCTCGGGTGGCCTCGACGTAACCGGTGCGCAGCCGCCCCTCTGCAAAGGCCTGCTCGTCGCCCACCTCATCCCAGGGATGGTGGTAAATGGGCACGCGCTCGTTCACCTTGCCCCCCAGCAGGGCGTATACCGGCAGGCCCGTCTTTTGGCCGATCAGGTCCCACAGGGCGATATCGATGGCGCTGATGGCGGCCTGGTTCACGCCGCTGCGGCTGAACTCGACCGCGCGGTACATGCCCACCCACAGGCGCTCCACATCCCATGCCGATTGGCCCACCAGCGAGTTGCCTAGAAAGCGGATGGCGGCGCACACCGGGCCCGGCGTGCCGATTCCCTCGCCCAGCCCCACCAGGCCCTCCTCGGTGGTGATGCGGCAAAAGGTCCACACAGTGGAAAAGGGTTTGGTGGGTACGTGCAGACTAAAGGGCTCCACATGGCGAATCTGTAGTCCGCGTCCATCGTCGAGGCGCTGCTGCTCCAAAGCAATAGGCGTTGCAGGCATGGACCAACTCCTCTTTCCCGGCACCGGCCGGATGCTGTCAGGTATCAGGAGCATACATCCCTTTGTGCTGGCGCGCCAACAGCTGGCTGCAGCCATCGCACCCTGGACAACACGGTGGTATAATGCCCTCCGTACCGCTGGATCGAGCCCACATAGAAAGGAATCAGCTCATGAGCGAATGCAAGGACAAGGTACAGATCATCTCGGGTCTGGCGCACGTGTGCTTTACCGTGTCTGATCTGCAGGCCTCGGTCGACTTTTACTGTGGCAAGCTGGGAATGACCAAGGCCTTTGAGTTCCGCCGCCCTGACGGTACCTGGCACGGGCAGTACATTCACGCCGGCGGCCGTAACTTTATCGAGCTGTTCGTGGGCACCCTGGGCGAGCCCGCCGAGGGGCAGTCGTACCGGCACATCTGCCTGGAGGTTGCCGACATTGAAGAGACGGTGGCTGTGCTGCGTCAGCGCGGCGCAGAGGTCACCGAGATCAAGATGGGTGGCGACGGCTCCTATCAGGCATGGCTGGCAGATCCCGATGGAAACCGCATCGAGCTGCATCAGTACATGCCCGATTCCAAGCAAACCCCCTATCTTGCCTGACAGTCAGTGCGTGTGAATCGACACCGGCAGGGGCAAGCTCCTGCCGGTGTTTGTCTGCAACAGATACCCACATCGCGAGGTGCATATGTCTGTCATCCTCCTGGCCCTCGATTCTGTCAGTGCTGCAGTCGAGCAACGGCTGCGGGCACTGTCCGCCGGCTATGATCTGGTGATCACCCGCAATGCCGAGACCATCGCCAGCCTGCTGGAGGACACCGTGGTCGCCACCGGGCACATCGGCCTGGAGCAGGTGCTGGCCATGCCTCGCCTGCGCTGGTACCAGCTGTGGGGCGCCGGTGCTGAATGGCTCATGGATCACCCCCAGTTGCAGGAGCGGGAGCTGGTTATCACCAACGCCTCTGGTGTGCACGCCATCCCCATCAGCGAGCACTTGATGGCCATGATGCTCGCTCTGGCCAGGCAGATCCCCGCCGCCGTGCGT
>JAAYED010000067.1 GCA_012728955.1 Chloroflexota bacterium | reverse complement strand
GCTCGAACAGCGCGCGCACCCGTTCCTGCCGCGCCTCGATCTCCTCTAGCAGCGACTTCTTGCTTCTGCCGGTGCGCCCTAGCTGGGCCGCCTCGAACCATCGCAGCGTCGCGTGGTCTGGCGAATCCATGATGACCTCCGGCGTGATCCAGACACTGGGCGTCTCGCCACTCATCTTGTCCCATAGCATCACCTGGCGGTAGCCCAGCTGCATGAAGCGCCGCTCGTGCTCATTCACTTCGGCGGGCACTGGCAGGTACTCGAAGCTGCCCAAATGCCAGTTGTAGCCCGCGATCACGCGGCCAGTGACCGGAAACATCAATCGCGCCAGAATCTCGCCATCCGAGGCATTGTGGAACACCGACAGGTAGCGCGTGTTGTTGAGGGCCGTATCGCGTAGATGCTCGTCGACGTGTCCGCCCAAGGTGCGGCACATCTGGTTGAGCGATTGCATGATGAGCGTTAGCCAGAGGTTGTAGGCCCGTGAGGTTTCTAAAATGACGTCCAGCGGGCCGCTGTTGAAAAAGCGCGCCTCGTCCAGGATCAGCCGATAGGGCAGCGAACCGGGCGGGCGCTGCATACAGGCATAGAACAGCCGTGTCGAGAGCAGATTGCCCAGCAAGGTCGTCACCGTGTCGGAGAGCAGCGCGTAAGGTAGGTTGACGAACAGCCAGTAGCCCTCCCGCACGATCCGTTGTGGGTCAAGGCCATGGCTGCCGGTGGCACAGACCGTCATCAGCAGGCGCTCGTCGAACAGATACTGGAAGATGCGGCCCTCGGTGGATTGCACCCACTCGCGACGGGCGTTGGGCGTCCAGGTGGGCCACTGATCCTCCCAGAAAGTGCGGGTGCCCTGGTGCTTGACCTGGGGCAGCAACGAGCGCACGAAGGGATTATGGGTCTCGAGCACCGAGCGCTTGCCAGAGCGCCGATAGCTGGGCGCAAAGAGCAGCGGCAGCTCCGCCAGGGTCAGCTCCCCTTGCCCACCCTCCGCCAGTAGGCCGACGGCGGCAGCCATGACATTCTGCATGCGGTTGGCCTCGGCCAACTCAAAGCCGGACTGACCGCGGATGTGCGAGACCAGGGCGTTGGCCAGCAAGGCCACACGATCAGGGTCGCTGTCCGTAAACTCGCTCAAGGGGTGGATGGCGTTAAGAGCCAGGAGATTCTCGCTTTTGGCGATAGGGTTCAGGAATAGGATGCGGTCGCCAAGGGCGCTCCAGAGCTCCTCCCCTTGCGTCGTGGAGGACAAAAAGTTGAGCAAGGCGATGTATGTGTCGCCCTTCGGGTCGACGTAACAGCAGGGCCGTCCGTGAATCAGACTCTGGACGATCTTGTAGAGTACCCAATACGACTTGCCCATGCCGATCATGCCCAGAATCATCTCATGTGCGGGACGCACGAGGTGTGGCACAGTGATCCTCCCTTACAGGTTAAGGGGCAGCTTGGGCTCGCCACCTTCCCGCCAGGGAGGGACGGGCAGCGGCCCGATGGTCCAATCGCGCTCGGGATCGGCGAGCAGGCCCAGGCCAATGCCCACGCCCACTGTGGCCACAAAGGTCACAATCACCCAGGGCTGATTGCGCACCATAGCCAACAGCATGACCAATCCCACGCCGATGAGCAGCCCGACTGCGCCCATAATGAGCCCACGGGCCAGCGGCTCATCGGCGATCTCCAGGTCACCGAATTGCTCGTCCACCCACTCGACGATAGCCACGGCCCCCTGGATGAGGCTCTTGACCAGCGCCTGCAGGGCGTAGGCCACGACCTCAAAGCAGTAAAAGATGGCGTCGCGGAACGTCCAGAGCAGGAACCCAATCAGCCCCAGACCGGCCAGAACGCTCAACATGACGATGACAAAAACAGTCTCTATCATGACTTGCTCCTTCCTACACCCACTTACCTGCCGACCACCTTCTGCACGAAAACAGGATTGCCCAGAGGGGGCCTCAGCGGACACTTGGCGGGTGTGAGATACAATATCTAGTAGTATGAGGAGAGGCGAGGTACTACTGGTAGTAGTCTCGCCTCTCTGGGATCATTCCCTGCGCCCTCAGGCCGCCCGGTCAGCCACCCGGACAGCGGACGGGACAACGACTGTCGCATCGGCTGTCCGGTTCTGTGGTCGTTGTTGCAGCTCGTGCTGACGCTCCAACGCCTCCAGCCGCACGCGCGTCAAGGCTACTTGCTGACTGCGAACAGCGTCGATGGCCGCGATGGTTTCGTTGTGAGCCCGCACCATGCGACGTCGCCAGGTGACGCGGTGATGCCAGGCGGCCAGCCGCTTTAGCCCTTTGTCAGCCTCCTCGGCGAGTTCGCAACACAATGGGATGAGGATCACCTCAAAAAGCTTGTAGACGAGCCAGCCAGCGGCGTAGATCGCTCCAAAAGCCACGACGAGCGCAACTCCGATGCCTGTGCCGATCAACCCTTCGATCAGGTCGTCCATGCTAGAGTTCCTCCGTTTGGCG
>JAAYED010000066.1 GCA_012728955.1 Chloroflexota bacterium | reverse complement strand
GGGGGTGTTCCGCCGGTGGAGCGGGTGGGCAGAGCGGATGGGGTGTGCGCATTGCCCGCAGGGCGACGCCCACGGGCACCGCACCTCCGCTGCCCCCCGTTTGACGCCCGCCCCCATCAACAGCACACTTGGCAGCAGTGCTCAGTGTCAGGAGGGACCATGAATTGTGTGGTGATCAGCGGCACCGAGATGCACGGCGTGACCGAGCGCATCAAGGGCTATCTGCTGGAGGAGCTCCATCCCGAGGTGTTCACCGAGTTCACGCTGCCGCGGGATGCGCCCGCCTACTGCACCGGCTGCAAGCAGTGCTTTGATGTCAACGAGCTGCGTTGCCCCCACGCCCCTCAGGTCCAGCCCATCTGGCAGGCCATGCGCGCCGCCGACCTGCTGGTATTCGTCTATCCCGTCTACTGCCTGCGGGCCCCCGGCCAGGTCAAGGCCCTGCTGGATCACCTCGGGGTGCACTGGTTCGTGCACCGTCCCGATCCTGCCATGTTCCAGAAGCGGGCCATCATCCTCACCCAGAGCGCCGGGGCGCCCAACGGCGCGGCGCAGGCCGAGGTACGCACCAGCCTGCACTGGCTGGGGGTCTCCTCGGTGCTGCGGCTGGGGCTTCCGCTGATGGAGGCCGCCCGTTGGGAGGCCCTCTCCGAGGGTCGCCGGCAGAGGCTGGAGCGCCAGGTGCGCGCCCTGGGCCGTCGGGTGCGCAGCCTGCCTCCTCCCCGGCGCAGCCTCCGCTCGCGGCTCTTTTTCGGTCTGGCGCGCATGCTGCACCGGCGGGATCTGGGGGAGATGGCGCCCGGGGCCACTCCCAGCGCCGACCTGCAGTATTGGCTGGATCAGGGCTGGCTGCGCTAGCGGACGGGGCCGCCCGATGCCCGGCCCTGTGTACCGAACAGGCGGGCCGTCGCGTGTGGCAGGTTCCGAATGGGGCCTCGCGGCGCGCGAAAGGTGCGGCTCGCCCTGACGGTGCCGCTGCTGATGGAGCGCAGGCGCCCCGCACATCCGGCTGTTGGCAGCAGGTGCGATGATCCGCGCGTCCGTGCCCGACCAGCCCGCCCGGTTGGGTCGGCGAGCGATGCCTCGGCGAGGCCCGCTCCGCGGTGCCAGGCCGGCCGCGGGATGGTTCAGTCCGTGGGCGCCTGCCATCGTGGACTGACCAGGTGCGCACCCTCCGCACTGTTCTCTGCACCCGGTGCTCGCGCTCTGCAGAGAAAAGGCTGCATCCACGCGCCGCGCTGATGGCGGTTGCGTGCGGGGAGCGCCCCCGCGCCGCGGCACTCCGTCGGCTTCCCGGGCACACTCGCCCGCTCAGCCTGTGCCGCACCCGCCGCGGTGCCAGGCCGGCCGCGGGATGGTTCAGTCCGTGGCTGCCTGCCATCGTGGACTGACCGGGGGCGCACCCTCCGCACTGTTCTCTGCACCCGGTGCTCGCGCTCTGCAGAGAAAAGGCTGCATCCACGCGCCGCGCTGATGCCGGTTCTGCGCGGGGAGCGCCCCCGCGCCGCGGTTCTGCCGTCTCCCTCAGAAGGCCCGCCCGCTCAGCCTGTGCCACACCCGCCGCGGCGGCGCGAGGCTGGGCCCATTGGGCTTCGGGGGGCAGCGCGCTGCGCTGATGCCGGTTGTCTGCCGGGCGTGCCGTCGCGCCGCCGGGGTTCTGCCGTCTCCCTCAGGAGGCCCGCTCGGTCGGCCTGTGCCGCACCCGGCGCGGCGGCGCGAGGCAGGGCCCACTCGGTCCCGCAGGGCAACGCGCCGCGCTGATGCCGGTTCTGCGCGGGGAGCGCCCCCGCGCCGCGGCGCTCCGTCGGCTTCCCGGGCACACTCGCCCGCTCGGCCTGTGCCGCAGCCGCCGCGGCGGCGCGAGAAAAGGACCAACGGGCGCAGGGGGCAACGTCGTGATCTAGCGTAGTGGTGCCGGGCAGTTGCTGCTCCGTTGTCGCCGGTTGCGTGCGGGGGGCGCTTCCGCGCCGCGGCGGTACCACTGTCTCGTTCAGGAGTCCCGCTCGGTCGGCCTGTGCCGCATCCGCCGCGGCGGAGCGAGGCAGGGCCCATTGGGCCTCGGGGCGCAACGGCGTGGTCTAGCGTTCTGGTGCCGGGCAGTTGCTGGTGCGTTGTCGCCGGTTGTGTACGGGGAGCGCCTCCGCGCCGCGGCGTTCCCTTGGCTTCCCGAGCACACTCGCCTGCCCGCTCGTGCCATGCATCCCCGCCGCGGCGGCGGCTGGAGGCCGGGCCCATTGGGTCTCGCAGGGCAGCGCGCCGCGCTGATGCCGGTTGCGTGCCGCCGCGCCGCGGTCACACATCCGATGCCGCAGGGCGTCGACGGGCGCGCAGCGGCGTCCCAGAGTGCCTCCGTACGCCGCAGGCCCGGCGGCCCTCTCAGCTCAGCCGCAGGCCGTACAACACCAGGCCGCGGGCGCGCTCCACTTGCAGACGCAGCCCGTGCATCCCCGCCGCGGCGGCCACCCCGCTCTCTACGCAGCGCCCGGCGCGGATCAGCGCGCGGCCCGCGGGCGCCTCTTCCCCCTCCAGCCAGAGGGTCAGCTCGCCATTCCCCTGCGCTTCTACCTCCAGCGAGCGCGGGCCCTCCCGCCAATCGACATAACGAAAGACGGCCCCGGCCCCATCCACCAGCCCCAGCAGCGCCTCGCGGCCCTGCCCGTCGGGCCCCACCCAGGCGCCGCCGCTCACCCCGCAGGCCCGCCAGCCCTCGATGGTCTCTCCCAGCCCAAAGGGCCGCCCGGCCCCCTGCGAGGTCATGGGGACCTCGGCGATGCTGCCGTCCTCGGCGATCTGGATCGGCTCCACGCACAGCCGTCGCCTGCGAAAGCCATTACGCGAGGCGCGGTGATAGAACAGATACCACTGCCCGTGGAGGCAGGCGATGGATCCGTGGTTGTTCCAGGTCCCCGGGTCGCAGCCGTCGTTATCCAGGATGATCCCGCCATGCCGGTAGGGGCCCAGCGGCCGGGAGGCGGTGGCCCAGGCCAGCGCGGTGGGCTTGCCCCGCAGCACGCAGCAATAGACCATATAGTAGGTCTGGCCGATCTTGCGCAGCGACGAGGCCTCGTAATAGCCCAGCGAGGCGTCATCGGCCAGACGGGGCACCTCGCTGCCGGGCACCAGCGTGCGCATGTCGCGCTGCATGCGGGCGCCGCGCCCCAGGAAACCGCCGCCCCAGGTGTACCAGGCCTGTCCGTCGTCGTCGATCAGGATCGCGGGATCGATCCCGCCCACCGGTATCCGCGTGGCCTCGCCAAAGGGGCCCTCGGGCCGATCGGCCACCGCCACCCCCTCCGAATGGTCCGATCCGCAAAAGTACAGCCAGTAGCGCCCATCCCGATGGATGCAATCGGGGGCGTACAGCATGGGCAGCTCCGGTCGCCGCTCGGCCTGCAGCCCGTGGGCGGCGGCGTCGGCCCGTCCGCGCCTGGCCCGCTCCGCCCGGATGGCCGCCATGCGCGCGGTGGTCTCCAGATCCTCCCCATGGGGATAGCGCGGCGCCGCCGGATCGTTCATCCAGGGCACCTGGTCGGCATCAAAGGACACACCATGGTCGGTCCAATCCCGCATGTTGTCGGTAGAAAACACCCGGTACTGGCGGCTGCAATAGGTATCATCGAACTGGTCCCACGATCCGTACACGTACAGGCGCCCGTCGGGCATGACGCGGGCCTCCACGTCGGGGATGTGCAGGCTGGGGGGCAGCACGGGGTTGCGGCAATCGGTATAGATCGTCATGGCAGGCTCCCTGGCTTTGGATGGGGCTCGGCTCTGGCGGGAGGATACCGCCGGGCACGGGATCCGTCCACCCCTTGGCGACGCTCCGCTGCTTGCGCTAGACTGTGGCAAGCGATGTTCCACAGGAGGAGCCCATGGATGCCGATCGTCGCGCCGCGTTGGAGCGCATCAAGGCCGCCTATCCCGCCGGCACGCTGCTGGACGAGGCCGCCGTGCCCGACTATACCCTTCCCGAGCTGCTGGTGTGCGCGGACGGCACGCCGGTGGTCAGTGCTGCGGACTGGTTCGCACGCCGGCGCCCCGAGCTGCTGGATCTGCTGGCGCGCGACATGTTTGGTCGCAGCCCCGAGCCGCCCGCCGCGCTGCACTGGGAGCTGCGCGCCCTGGATGCCGACGCGCTGGGCGGGCGCGCCACGCGCAAGGAGGTGCGCCTCTATCTTACCCAGCAGGATCAGCACCACATCGACCTGCTGCTGTACGTGCCCCACGGCACGTCGCGGCCGCCGGCCACCTGGGTGGGGCTCAACTATTGGGGGAACCAGTCGGTGGTGGCGGATCCGGGGGTGAGCCTGTACGACGGCTGGGTGCGGGGCATGTTCCGGCCGGAGCAGGGCGCCCCCAGCGTGGTGGAAAACCGCGCCACCGAGGCCAGCCGCGGCCGACACGCCCAGTCGCTGCCGGTAGAGCGCCTGCTGGAGCGCGGCTTTGCGGTGGCCACCGCCTGCTGCAGCGATATCGCTCCGGACCGTGAGGACGTCTTTGCGCAGGGCGTGTTTGCGCCCTTTGTGCCCGAGGGGGGCACGCCGCCGGAGGACGGCTGGGGCGTGCTGGCCGCCTGGGCCTGGGGCATGTGCCGCATGCTGGATTATCTGGTTACCGATCCTGATCTGGATCCCCACCGGGTGATCGCTCACGGTACCTCGCGGCTGGGCAAGGCGGCCCTGTGGGCCGCCGCGCTGGACCAGCGCTGGGGCGCGGTGAGCCCCAACGAATCGGGCTGTGGCGGGGCGGCGCTCTCGCGCCGTCGCTTTGGCGAGACGGTGGGCCGCATCACCGCTACCTTTCCCACCTGGTTCTGCCGACGCTTTCAGGCCTACAGCGGGCGTGAGGACGCGCTGCCCTTTGACCAGCACATGCTGATCGCGCTGGCGGCGCCGCGGCCATGTTATATCGCCTCGGCCGAGGACGACCTCTGGTCCGACCCGCGGGGCGAATTCCTGGGTGCGCTGCACGCCAGCCCGGCCTGGCGCCTGCTGGGGGGCGAGGGGCTGGCCGCCAGCGAGATGCCCGCGGTGCACGCCCCGATCTCGGGGGCGCTGGCCTATCATCTGCGCTCCGGCGGGCACGGCGTCAACGCCTGGGACTGGGAGCACTTTATGGACTGGGCCGAGGCGAGCCTGCCGGGAGAATGAACCAGCCCCGCGGTGCGGGACCGCTGCCGGCGGATGAGGCGGGCGCGCCGTCCCGCTGCTGTGCCCGGCGAGGCGAGGGCCCCGCAGCGGCGACAGGGGCTGCCTGCGCAGGAAAAGCGCGCCCCTGCCGCTGCCGATCGGGTGGGCGGTGAGATCCGCAAGATGCGAGCAGGACGCCCGAAGGCCCGGCTGCCCGCGCCGTTCTCCTGTTGCCGTCCCGTTGCCGCTGCGCCGGGGCATTCGAAGGCGGGGTTGTGGGGTTCTCCCTGCGCGGTGCTGGAGCGCGGTCGAGCGCCCTTCTGCTGTGTCCGGTGGAGGGTGCTCTCCTGCCCGCGCCGTTCTCCTGCTGCCGTCCCGTTGCCGTTCTGCCGCGCAGCGTGCCTGCGGGAGAACCGCCCCCGGCGTGCCTTGCTCTGCGCGCTCGCTGAGGGCGGCGGTTCGCTCACGCAGTCCCTGCGCAGCGCTGGAACGCGGGTGGTCCACTCTGTTTGCGGCTGACCCGCAGCGCCAGCCCGCAGTACGCCTGCGGGAGAAGCGCCCCCGGCGTGAGTCTCTGTACGGTACGCCGCGGATGGTGCCTGTTCGGCAGTGCCGCCGTGCAGCGCGCCTGCGGGAGAAGCGCCCCGGGCGTGGGTTTCTCTGCTGTGCCCGGCGGAGGGCGCCGGTTCGCCCACGCAGTCCCCGCATAGCGCTGGAACGCGGGGTCGTGTCGTTCTCCCTGCACAGCGTTGGAGCGCGGGCGTGTGCAGGTCTGCGCGCCCTTGCCGCTTCCGGAGCGCGCCTGCGAAAGAGGTGCCCCGGGCGTGCGTTTCTCTGCGCTACCCGGCGGAGGGCGCCTGTTCGCCCGCGCAGTCCCCGCCCAGCGCTGGAACGCGGGCGCGAGGCCGGCGGTGGCCTTGAGTGTGTCCCGGGCGCTGGGAGGATCCGTTACGCCGAGGAGCCCGGGACGCGCTGGGCAATTGCCCTGCGCGCCGCCGGCAGCAGCACGGGCGTGCCGCTTGAGTCACATGCAGAGAGGGGCAGGGCCCCTTTCGCAGCGGGCAGCCTCCCGCCCGCGGGGCACAGAGCGCAAGGTTCCTGCCGCGCCGTACCATGCCGAGGCAAGCACGGCCCGCGGCCGCGCCAGGGGGCGCCTCGGCGCACCGACAGGCCGCCCTGTGGCCTGCCGCAAGCGAACCGCCCGGGGCTCTCTGCAGGTGCAAAGGCCGCCAACCGGAGCGGACCTCTCCGCAACAGGCCTTGGCGGGCCGCCGCCCGGCAGGCGGATGGCGCCCTTGGCCTACTCGGCCGGCACCACCGTCAGCCCGGCCTCGCTCCAGGCGGCCAGCCCGCCCTCCAAGTGGTGGATGGCGCTGTAGCCAAAGCTCGCCAGCTTTTCGGCCGCCTTCAGGCCAAAGGTCCCGTCGGCGCTGTACAGGGCAATGTCCGCCGACCGATCGCTGATCTCGCCCAGATGCTGGGGGATCTCCAGCCAGGGGATCAGCAGGTCGGTGCCCTCGATGCTCTCGCTGGCTTTGGGCTCGACGTTGATCAGGATGACCTCTCTATCCGCCAGCAGGGCCTCCAGCTCTTCCGGCAGCAGCGAGAAATATCCCCCGCCGGGGGCCTCCACCCACTGGCCCAGCTCGCCGGAGGGGGCACTCTCCGCGGATCCGCCACCGGTGCTCTCGGCTGCAGAGCCGCCGCTCTGCGCCCCCGAGCCCGTGGACGAGCCGCCGCCGGGGATGGGCGGCTCCTCGGTACCGCCCCCGCAGGCCGCGAGCAGCAGGGCGGTCAGCAGCAACAGTACGATCAGGGAGTGGGCTCGGTACCTCATGGGACCTCCTTTTGGGCGCACGGACTGGGTTCCACAGGCGCTTGCGTCTGCCGATCGTTGGCAGCAGAATAGAGATCATCATACCGGAGCAGGCCGCGCGATGCAAGGGCGCGGCAGCAATTCGCTGCGTGGCCGGCCCTCGGCCCGTCCGATCGACCGGATCGCGCACAAGGGGGACACCATGGCATCAGAACTGATTCGCACCACGCCCGAGGCGCTGGGCATCTCGTCGGGCGCGGTGAGCGCCCTGGTGGAGGCGCTGGAGCGCAATGGCGGCGGCGCCCACAGCCTCATGCTGTTGCGACACGGCCGCGTCGCCGCCGAGGGTTACTGGGCGCCCTATGCCGCCGATACACCCCACATGCTCTTTTCCCTCAGCAAGTCCTTTACCTCCACCGCCATCGGCCTGGCCGTGGCCGAGGGGCGCCTGACCATCGACGATCGTGTGCTCTCCTTTTTCCCGCAGGAGGGCCCCGCCGAGCCCGGGGCCTATCTGCAGGCCATGCGCATCCGCCACCTGCTGAGCATGACCACCGGCCACAGCGAGGACACCCTGCCGGCGCTGCTTGCCGCTCCGGACGGCACCTGGCGTCGCGCCTTTTTGCAGACGCGCCAGTCGCAGGCGCCGGGCCGCCTCTTTTGCTACAACTCGGGGGCCAGCTACATGCTCTCCGCCATCCTGCAGCAGGTCACCGGCGAGACGGTGCGCGACTATCTGACGCCGCGGCTCTTTGAGCCCCTGGGCATCCCCCAGCCGCGCTGGGAGACCTGCCCCGCCGGATATTCGGCCGGCGGATGGGGGCTCTATCTGCGCACCGAGGACATCGCGCGCTTTGGGCAGCTCTATCTGCAGCGGGGCCGCTGGGAGGATCGGCAGCTGCTGCCCGCCGCCTGGGTGGATGCCGCCACCCGCGCCCACGCCGACAATTCCTTCCGCGAGAATCCTGACTGGCGCATGGGCTATGGCTACCAGTTCTGGATGTGCCGCCACGGCGCCTGGCGGGGCGATGGTGCCCACGGCCAGTTCTGCCTGGTGATGCCCGAGCAGGATGCCGTGCTGGCCCTCACCAGCGGCGTGCGTAACCTGCAGGCCGTGCTGGATGCGGTGTGGGAGCACCTGCTGCCCGGCATGGGCGATGGGACGTTGCCCAGCTCGACCTTTTTCGATCGCGCACTGCAGCAGCAGCTGGCCTCGCTGCGCATCGATCCGCCCGCCGGCGAGCCCCGCTCCCCTCTGCTGGAGGATCTGCTCGGCAAGACGGTGCGGCTGGAGGAGGGCGACCTGGGTTGGCGCACCCTGCGGCTGGAGCAGGATGGGTCCGGCCTGGCGCTGCTGCTGGAGGACGGGCTGGGCAGCCACCGGTTGACGGTCCCCACCGATGGCAGCTGGTGGCGGGGCAGCACCGAGCTGGCCATCCATCCCGCCCGGACGGTGGTGGAGCAGTTCCCGCGGCCCGTGGCGGTGAGCGGTGCCTGGGAGGATCCCCAGACGCTGACGGTGACGCTCTGCTTTGTGGAGACGCCCTTCCATCCCACGCTGCGGTTGAGGGTAGAGGGCCAGGGGGCGACCCTGCGGCTGGATGCCAACTGCGGCTGGGACGAGCTGCAGGGCAGGGAGTGGCGGGGGACGCTGGAATAGACGGGGCGGGAGGTCAGACCTCGGGAGAGGTCTGACCTCCCGTGAACCGACCGACGGTGGGGACGGCCCGGCGCAGAGCGGGCCGTCCTGCCTGCCCGGGTGCGGTTGGTGAGAGCCGCTGCCCTGGGCGGGCTGCGCCGGTCTCGCGGGCGAGCCCGTGGGGCGCATGGGCGTGCGTCCTTCCCGCGGCGGGCCTGTCTCGTATCACCAACGGGCCTTCACACGCCACGGGTACCCCCCGGCGGATGGGGCGCAGCGGCGTGTGTCTCGCCCGCGGCGGGCCTGTCTCGTATCACCAGCGGGTGTTCACACGGTACGGGTACCTCCCGGCGGCGGGGGCGCAACGGCGTGCGTCTCGCCGGCGGCGGCACGCTCTCGTATCACCTTCGGGTGTTCACACGCCACGGGTACCCCCCGGCGGCGTGGGCGCATGGGCGTGCGCCTCGCCCGGGGCGGCACGCTCTCGCATCACCTGCGGGTGCTCTCCCGCCACGGGCACCCCCCGGCGGCTGGGGCGCATGGGCGTGCGCCTCGCCCGGGGCGGCACGCTCTCGTATCACCTGCGGGTGCTTTCCTGCTACGGGTACCCCCCGGCGGACGGGCCGCATGGGCGACAGGTACGCCGGAGGCGGCACGCTCTCGTTTCACCAACGGGTGTTCACACGGCACGGGTACCGCCCGGCGGCTGG
>JAAYED010000065.1 GCA_012728955.1 Chloroflexota bacterium | reverse complement strand
TACCATCCTGGAGTACGCAGAGAACCAACCCTGGCGAGATCAGGTGCTGGTTGAGCCGCTGTCCATCGTCGATGGATACGTACAGCTGCCCCAGGCGCCGGGCCTCGGCGTCACGCTGAATTGGGACGCCATCGACAAGATGCCGTATCAGCCCCGCGACTATCCGGGCTCCTTCTGGCCCGATGGCGGTGTGGCCGACATCTAGCAATCAGCGGCCCTGGCTCACTCAAAGGCAACCATGGGGCCAAAAGGAGCCAGGGCCACCGTCATGTACGGGTTTCCGACAATGTCGTCCTGCTCGCAAGCCTGGCGCCACATCAAACGGCTCAGGTCCTTGACCACGGCGCGACAGGCAGGATCCTCCGCGCGATTGGTGAGGCACCAGGGATCCGTCGCCAGGTCGTACAGCTCGTCGACGTCAAACCCATTGTGGACGAACACCCAGCGTTGGGTACGCACCATGCGCTGAGAATAGTACAGCTCTACGCCGTTGAACTGGTTAAAGACAGCCTCAGCGGCAGTAGCGGAGGGGTCATCGCGCAACCAGGGAAGCAGGCTGCTGCCGCTGGTTGCTGCGGGCATGCGTGTCCCTGCCAGCTCGGTCAAAGTCTCCGCGATATCAAGATGCGTAATCAGGCTGCTGACCTCGCGCCCGGGATTTCGAACCCCCGCCGGCCAGCGCATGATCCAGGGCACGCGATAACATTCGTCAAAGGCGGCTACGCCCTTGGCGAACAGGCCGTGGGCGCCTGCATAGTCGCCGTGGTCAGAGGTAAACAGCACCAGGGTGTTGTCCGCCTGACCTGTCTGGTCCAGGGCGTCCAGCACCAGACCCAGCAGGTCATCCTGCATGGTGCAGTAGCCCCAGTAATGGGCGATGGCCTCGCGATACTCGTCCTCGCCCAGCTGGTTCCACAAATGGCGCTGCCGCTGATAGACCCGGGGCTTGTCCTGCAGGTCGTCGTGCCAGTTGGGAGGCAGCGGCACGTTGGCAGGATCATACATCCTGGCATAGTGCTCGGGGATGATGTAGGGATCGTGGGGGCCGTTAGGGCCGATGTACAGGCACCAGGGCGAATCTTGAGCGGTGAGATCACGCAACGCCTGCAGCCCGTTCTGAACGATGCGATAATCCCCCTCTGTAAACGGTTCTGCCTCGGGCGTGGTACCACCCGTGCCGTAAAGGCGCAAGGTACCCCAGCCGGGCCGCAACAGCGTGCCCCGTTGACGCGGCCCTTCCTCTTGCGGTTGGGCAGTCCGTAGACGCCAGTCCTCCCAGGTGGTGCCGTGATGATCACGTCCGCCCACAGAGGTAGCCCCATAGTCTTTCCAGCCCACGTCTGCCGGGCCCCGGTCCGCGCAAACGTGCCACTTGCCCGAGTAGGCCAGGTTGTAGCCGGATTCTGCCAGTACCTCGCTCCACAGCGTCACACCGGCGTTCAACGAGGTGTGGATGGCGGCGCGATTGAGCACATTGTTATAGATGCCGTGGCCGCTGGGGTTCAGCCCCGACATGAACGAGGCGCGGGACGGGCAGCAGTGAGCAGCGATGGTGTATGCCCGGGTAAAGCGTACGCCTTCTGCAGCCAATCGGTCAGCATTGGGCGTCCGACAAGGATGGCCGGGCATGGTCACCTGGCCCTGCTCCTGATCCACCTGAAAGATGAGGATATTGGGTCGCTTGTCTCTGCTCACGTGCTGTCCCCCTGTCGGTTTACTACCGGCCCATCGCCTCCAGCTCGCGCTCGTAGACCTCCCAGTGCTCGCCCTCTGCCTCTTCTGGATCGACGTACTTGAAAAAGAGGGCGGCGTCCTCGTCTCCACCGGCCAGGATGCGCCGGCTGGCGGGCAGGGCGGGCTCGGAGCTCTGCCACACCACCTGGTTGTTCTGGATCAACACCCATTGGCCGGCATAACGCTCAACAAAGGACTCGATGTGGTCGCGATAGTAGAGCGCCTGTTCGCAGGTGGAGCGTCGCCAGGCCAGAACCCGCTCCGGCGGATCGGTCACCGTGGTCAGGAACTGGCCGATGGGCGCCTGCACCTCCGAGGTCCAGTCGATCTCGTTCAAGCAGGCGGTTCCAAAGCCGGACTGATGCGCCAGCAGCAACGCATTGCGATCGCGCACAAAGGGCTGGTTTGGCCAGTCCCCGAGAGGATCGTGCCCCATCAGGTGGGTGGCCACCGCATCGGTGGCAATGACCTGATCGCCCGCCAGCAGCGTGTCGCCCACCAGTCCATCGCCACCCCACTCGCCGCCCGACTGGCAGGTGAGTCCATCCAGGATGGTGAGGGCCGGATCGATGATACGCCCCAGGTCCACCAGCACGTGGGGCAGGCGCACGAGATGGTGAAAGTATTGCCGCGGCCGGCCATACGGATCGTAGGGTGGCAGGCCAAACAAGTTCTTGAGCCCGAGGGTCACGCCCATAAACTTGTGGTTCTTTATCTTTTGAACGGTCACAAAGGCATCGGTCTCGACAGCAATGCTGGGCAGCTGGTACTGGCGGAACATGCTGCCTCCACCGGGCACCGGGTACAGGCCATGGGGGGCGGTGTTCCCATTCTCGATCACCACGCCAAACTCGGCGAACACGTCCCGCAGGTTCTGTGCCTGGTCAAAGCTCAAATCGTCCCGGCCGCGGATCATGGTGGCGATCTCGACGCAGCGCAGCTCGGCAGTGGTGCGCTCGCGCAGCAGGCGGAGAACCGCCCGCGCCACCGCAGGATCTACCAGTTCCTGATAGCGGCCGAGGTAGAGGGGGCGCCGGGCCGGATCCCAGGCCTGGTTCATCTTGATGGTGATGCGGCGTGCGTTGGCGAGGCGCTTCCAGGCGGCGCTCAGCGGCTCGTTGGCGCGCACCAGCGCCTGATACACAGCCTCATCGGAGGCTGTATGCTCGCAATGCACAGCGCGCACGATGGGACGGGGCAAGTCAGTCATGACACACCTCCTGCGGATAGCCTCGCGTACCATGATACCCCTGGCTTCCCTCGTGCGCAAGGGTTTCTCGTGGCGTGCACGTCGTTGACAGCGCTCCGTGTTCCAGATACCCTTGCGCTGCATCCGCAAACCCAGGGACAAAGGGGTGACGACGCTGATGGCAGAACAGAGCGCTACGACTCGACAATTGGCAGCGATCGCGGGTGGGGAGGTCTATCCGCAGTCGCTGAACGCGGTAGGGGAACACACCTTGTTTCTCGTGCGGCGTCCGGAGGGCCGACGTCTGGCGGTCCTCGGTCGCAGCGGCGATCCGCTGGGCCTGAATGTGGTGCTGGAGCGCTGTCTGTGGCAGAACGAGGCCCACTGGTTGGGCCTGGGGCCGTTGGATCACGCCAACGCCTGCCGCCTGCGTCAGCTGCTTCCCTTTACCGCTCCCTCGCTGGTGGGTGTGCACAAGAGCGCCGGGCTCGGCGATCGCCTGGGTCTGGCAACGCCCGGACACATTCGTGCCATGCGGCATGTACAGGGGATCGTCCCCGTGTATGCCCAACAGTCCATACGTGAGATGGAGCGCACCGGTCGAACGCCGGAGCAGGTGCTGGATGACGCCACTTTTGGTGTGTTGCAGGAGGGCTGGCGTGCACCGCACGGGGCCGACGCCGATCATCTCAAGACCACCGAGGATATCGATCGCTGCGTCGCTGCCGGCTATATCATGTACACCTTTGATCCTCGCGATCAGGTGGACAACGACGCCGAGAGCGATGCGTTGCCGGTGCTCCGGGACAAGTACGCCGCGCTCCCCTGGGGGGAGTTGGGTGTCACAGCGGGCGAGCTCTACCGTCGCTACGTGGGCAACAGCTGGGCGCTCTCCGGGCGTCGGGTGATCGCGCTGGACGAGCTGGGCTTTTTGCGGGCCGCCTGCAAGTATGGCGCGGCGTTGGCGCACATCCGTGATCTGTATGAGCATCTGCGCAGGGTGCGTGCCGGCGCCCCCTGGGAGGTGGAGGTATCGGTGGATGAAACCGATACCCCAACCCGTCCCGCGGAGCACTGGTTCATCGCCAGAGAGTTGCAGAGGCTGGGTGTCGACTGGGTGTCTCTGGCCCCGCGGTATGTGGGGCGCTTTGAAAAAGGCGTGGACTATATCGGCGACCTGGGCACTTTTGAGAAGGACTGGGCCTGGCACGTGGCCATCGCCCGGGCGCTGGGACCCTACAAGCTCAGCCTGCACTCGGGCTCGGACAAGTTTTCCATCTATCCCATTGCGGCACGCCACGCGGGCGACCTGGTTCACCTGAAGACGGCGGGCACCAGCTATCTCGAGGCACTGCGGGTAGTCGCCCAGTCCGAGCCGGCTCTCTTTCGCGAGATCCTGGCTTTGTCTGCGGAACGATACGAGTACGAGCGTCGCTCCTATCACGTTTCAGCAGAGCTGAAGCGTGTTCCCGATCCCGCCAGCGTGCCGGACAGCGACCTGCCCTCGCTGCTGAGCGATTTTGATGCGCGCCAGGTGCTGCATGTGGCCTTTGGTGTGGTGTTGAGTGGTGACCAGGGACACCCCTCCCTCTTTAGTGAGCGTATTTTTTCCCTGCTCAACGCCCACGAAGAGGCGCACTACAGGGGCTTGGAAGTCCACTTTATGCGACACATTCAGCCCTTTGCCTGAAGGAGCGTCGATGCACCATGACGGAATATCTTGAGGAGCTGTTCTCTCTGAGGGGTCAGGTTGTGGCGGTGACCGGTGGTGGCGGGGTGCTGGGCTCGGCCATCGCCAGTGGGCTGGCGCGCGCAGGAGCCAGGCTCGCCATCCTCGATATTCGGCCAGAGGCCGCCCAGAGCAGCGCCGAGGCGATCATAGCCCAGGGAGGTGATGCACTGGCGGTGCCTTGTGATGCGCTGGATCGCGTGTCGGTGGAAAGTGCGCTGGAGCAGGTGCTCGCACGCTACGGCACGGTGACGGGCCTGGTCAACGGCGCCGGCGGCAACCGGGCTGCGGCCACCACTGGTCCCGATGCGTCGCTGTTCGACATGCCCGTGGAGGCTTTCAGCAGCGTGATGGACTTGAATTGCCTGGCGATGTGGGTGCCCAGCCAGGTGTTCGGCCGGGTGTTTGCTGCCAACCAGAGTGGGGCCATCGTGAACATCGCCTCCGTGTCGGGCAAACGTCCGATGACACGGGTGCCGGCCTATAATGCAGCCAAGGCAGCGGTCATCAGCCTTACCCGCTGGCTGGCAGTGTACTACTCACAGGAGGTGGGCCCGGCCGTGCGGGTCAATGCCATCGCTCCCGGTTTCGTGCTGACCGAGCAGAATCGCTATCTGCTGCTGGACCGGGAGACGGGCGAGGCTACACCACGCGGACACGCCATCGTGTCCCATACTCCACTGGGACGCTACGGTCGCCCGGATGAGTTGGTGGGTGCGGTGCTCTGGCTGCTTTCCCCGGCGGCGAGTTTTGTGCATGGCGCCACCATCGTCGTCGATGGCGGCCTCACGGCCTATGCCGGCATCTAGCGCCAGCGGCGCGGCAACCTTGGGCGTGCCGCACAGCCAGCCAGAGAATTCAGCTGCCCACTCCTTCCTGGTGGGCGTCGACTCGGATGGCTGCGTGTTTGACACCATGGAGTGCAAACACAAAGAGTGCTTTATTCCGGCCACCATCCGTTATTGGGGTCTGCAGGCCGTGTCTCGCTATGCGCGCCAGGCCGCCGAGTTCGTCAATCTATACAGTGCCTGGAGGGGCACGAACCGCTGGCCGGCCCTCGTCAAAACGTTGGATCTGTTGGCCGCCATGCCCGCCGTTCAGGCGCGTGGCTTTTGCGTCCCGCCCCTGCCGGCGGTGCGTGCCCTGGTACAGGAGGAGGTCGCTCCCAGCAACCTCACGCTGGTTCGCCGCATCGCCCAGACAGGGGATCCCGAGCTGGAACGGGCTCTGGAATGGAGCGAAGCGGTGAACCGGGCCATTGAGGAGATCGTTCACGGGATCTCTCCCTTTGGCCAGGCTCGAACCAGCCTTGAAAGGATGGCCAGCGAAGCGCAAGTGGTGGTCGTTTCGCAGACTCCAACCGAAGCGCTGGAGAGAGAGTGGCGAGAGCACGGCATTGACCAATTCGTGAGTGCCATCAATGGGCAGGAGATGGGCACCAAGCAGGAGCATTTGGTCAAGGCGGGCGCTGCCTCCTACCCTGCGGGGCACGTATTGATGATCGGCGATGCCCTGGGCGATGTGGCCGCTGCCCGTGCTGTCGGCGCTCGGTTCTTCCCAATCGTCCCGGGCGCGGAGGATGCCAGTTGGAGTCTCTTTGAAAAAGAGGCGCTCGGGCGCTTTTTCGATGGCGGCTATACCGCTGCCTATGAGGCGGGGTTGCTGGTAGCTTTTCAAGAGGCGCTGCCCAGCAGACCGCCCTGGGAGAGGTAACAACATGCTGGTGGGCAAAGGTTTCAGCAACCGCTTTCTTACGCTGGAAGAGACCCAGGGTATCCTGAGGCAGGGCGTGGAGCAGGCCGGCCTGCGCAATCGGCGCGTGCTGCTCATTCTGCCTGACACCACGCGCAGCGGCCCCACGGCGCTCTGTTTCCGTACGCTTGCCGATGCCCTCCTGCCACAGGTGGCTGCGCTGGATGTGCTCATCGCCCTGGGCACCCACGCCCCGCTGGACGAGGAGCGCCTGTGCCGACACTTGGGCATCACCCTCGAGGAGCGCGCCAGCACCTATGGTCGGGTGGGCCTCTATAACCATGACTATGTTCACGATCTGACGTTGTTGGGCACCATTCCTGCGGAGGACATCGCCGCGCTCAGCAACGGCCTGCTGCACGAGGCGCTGCCGGTTGAGATCAACCGACGGGTCCTGGACTATGACCACCTGTTGATCTGTGGACCGGTGTTTCCGCACGAGGTGGTGGGCTTTTCCGGGGGCAACAAGTACTTTTTCCCCGGCATCAGCGGTCCTGGGGTGATCGATCTGAGCCATTGGCTCGGGGCGCTGCTCACCAACCGTTGGACCATCGGGCGCCAGAATACGCCCATGCGCGAGCTGTTGAATCGCGCCGCCGCGCTCATCCCGAGGGAGCGCTCCTGCTTTGCCATGGCGGTGGTGGGCGAGCATGATCTGGCGGGATTGTTCTGGGGGACGCCAGAGCTGGCGCAGGCCGCCGCCGCCGAGATCTCGGCCCGCGTCAACATCCGCTGGATGCCCCATCCCTTTCATACGGTCGTATCGGTGATGCCCGATCTGTACGATGACATCTGGACGGCCAGCAAGGGCATGTACAAGGTAGAGCCCGTGGTGGCCGATGGCGGCACGGTGATCATCTATGCCCCGCATATCGACGAGATATCCTACACCCACGGTGCGGCGCTCGACCGCATCGGCTACCACGTGCGCGATTATTACCTGGCGCACATGGATCGCTTTGCGGGCGAGTCCCGAGGCGTCATGACCCACGCCACCCTGGTCAAGGGCGCCGGCACCTATGAGAGCGGCGTGGAGCGTCCCCGCGTGGAGGTGGTGCTGGCCACCGGTGTGCCGCGGGAGCGTTGCGAGCGGGTCAACCTGGGGTACCGGGATCCTGCCAGCATGGATTTGGCCCAGTATGCGAACCGGGAGGACGAGGGTATTCTATTGGTTCCCCGGGCCGGGGAATTGTTGCACAGACTGCAGAGTGAACAGGCCGAGTGGCCGGAAAGGTAGCCGCTGGTATGGGAGAGTACGCAATCGGGTTGGTGGGACTGGCCGTCATGGGCCAGAATTTGGTGCTCAACATGGAGCGCAACGGGTTTCCCGTGGCGGTATACAACCGAACTGTCGAACGCACCCACGCGTTCCTGGCGGGAGAGGCCGCGGGAAAAAGGATCAAGGGCTGCGACACCCTGGAGGAGCTGGTAGCGTCGCTCTCGTCCCCCCGCAAGATCATGCTCATGGTGCAGGCGGGTGCAGCGGTGGATGCGGTGATCGAGCAGCTGATCCCGCTGGTGGATCAGGGGGACGTGATCATCGACGGCGGCAACTCGTTCTATCGGGACACCGAACGGCGTGCCGTTGCCCTGGCAGCCAGGGGCATCAACTTTATCGGCACCGGTGTGTCCGGTGGCGAGTATGGCGCCTTGCATGGTCCGGCCATCATGCCCGGCGGGCAGCCCGAGGCCTATGCCATGGTGGCGCCCATCTTTGAGGCCATCGCTGCCGTGGCCGAGGGCGAGCCCTGCGTCGCGCATCTCGGGCCCCGCGGAGCCGGACACTATGTGAAAATGGTGCACAACGGCATCGAATACGGCGACATGCAGCTGATCGCCGAGGCCTATGACGTCCTGAGGCGCGCTCTCAACCTTTCTGCCCGCGAGCTCGGCGAGGTGTTCGGCAGCTGGAACGAGGCCGAGCTCGAGTCGTACCTGATCGAGATCACCCGCGACATCTTTTACGTTACCGACGAGGAGACCGGCCGCCCGCTGGTGGATATGGTGCTGGACGAGGCGCAGCAAAAGGGCACCGGCAAGTGGACCTCGCAGGACGCCATGGATATTGGCATGCCGCTGCAGACAATTAATGCCGCTGTCGAGTCGCGCATCACCTCAGCGCTCAAAGCAGAGCGCGTGGTGGCCAGCCGTGAGCTGGCGGTGCCTGCAGCCAGCTATGACGGGGACCGAGACGCTCTGATTGATGACGTGCGACAGGCGCTCTTTGCCGCCAAGATCTGCTCCTATGCACAGGGCATGGAGCTGCTCCGTGGCGCCTCGGACGAGTACGACTATGATCTGAATCTGGCTACCGTAGCCAAGCTGTGGCGTGGCGGCTGCATCATCCGCGCGCGTTTTCTCAACGACATCAGCGCCGCGTACGAGCGGAACCCGTCGCTCCAAAATCTCTTGCTCGATCCGTATTTCAAGCAGGCCGTCCTTACCCGTCAAGCTGCCCTGCGCCGCGTAGTGAGCGTGGCGGTTCAGCTGGGCATCCCCTGTCTCGCCATGAGTGCGTCCCTGGGCTATCTGGACGCCTATCGCACCGAGTTTCTGCCCGCAAACCTCACACAAGCGCAGAGAGACTATTTCGGTGCGCACACCTATCGCCGCATCGATCGCGAAGGTATCTGTCACACCGAGTGGCAGAATCTGGCGGAAAGAGCCCGTGGCGTGGCAGACCAGGCCTAGGTGGTCCCGCTGACGGTCAACGGGCTGCCTCTGAATACAGAGGCAGCCCGTTCCAGTTGGACAGAGCTGTGGGGCTAGAGTGTGGCCAGTCGCGTCGCCAGCAGGATCGCCAACAGGCCAAAGAGCGCAGCCATGGCCAGCTTGGTGCTGGCGGCGTGTTGCGTGAACAGGCGCTGAAAGCGGCGGGTACTCACTCCCCAGGCCGCAGCCAGGAGCACGCCTACCAGCGGCAGCACAAATGCCAGGTTGTACAGAGCGAGATACCCCAGGGCAGAACGGCGCATGCTCTGCACACCCATGACGTAAGAGATGGTGGGCAGGTACACCTGGCCCGTGCAGGCCAGCTCCACCAGCGATACAAAGACGCCCGTAGCAAGGGCGGCACCCACGGAGGCGCCTCGGCCTGCCCGGATGCGCCGATGGACCATTGCCCGCCACTTGTCCGGGAGATTCAATGCCATCTCTGACAGATTTCCCTGCCGAGCCAGGGCATAGTCCCGCAGGCTGAGCAGGGCGAGCACCAGACATGCCAGCGCCATGAGGCCGTACAGCACCAGGCCGACTCCGCGGGCGGCGTTCACCCAGGCCAGGAGCCGCATGGCACCCAGCCCGACGGCAAAGTAGGTGATCAACACCCCCAATGTAAAGGCGCCGCCCACAAGCAGCATGTCGCGCCGGCTGCGCCCTCCCACCGCCAGGTAGGAGACAAAAAACAGGATCGTGGCAAAGGCACAGGGATTCACGCCATCGATCAGCCCCGCCACAGCCACCGCGGCAACACTGAGACCCCTGAAGCGCGCCAGAATCCCCTGTGAGGCCGCTTCGGTGTCGAGCTCTGTCCAGAACTCGGGCGCCCCTGTGGATGCGTAACGCTGGAGTATCGCTCTCAGCGCCGTGGCCGTCACCTCGCCTTCTCCCACCAGTGCCTCGTCGCCCACATACAGCGAAGGCGCGATCAGTCTGCGCTCCTCCGGCAGGCCCAGCGTACGGGCCATAGCCTCCAGCAGGCCGGCATCTTTCGCCTGATCAAAGCGGTGGATCACCATTTGCGGATAGTCCTGCGCCACCACCTCCAGTACCAACTGGGTGCGATCGCACACGGCACAGTAGGGCTTGGAGATGTAAGCGACGTGGATCGGTGGATCGGTCTGACACTTGCTGTCGCACCAGGCGGCCGTCTCCGATGGGGTGGGGGAGGGCTCCCCAGCGGTCAGGCTGGGCACTGGAGAGGCAACAGCTGCGGGCCCCAGCTGAGCCGCCAGCAGCTCCTGCAGCTGCGTGGTCAGCCGGGAGAGGTCCTCATCTGCCAGTAGACTGTCGCCCAATAGCAGCACCGGGAGCGGGTTGCTGAAGCGACCAGCGCTTGCCTCTGCCGCCTCGATCTGCGCCAGACCATCGGCTGTGGAGACATCAACCAGATGGACCGCGAGTCTGTCGCCATAGGCTGCCTGCAGCGCTGGCAGCTGCTGTGTCAGAAACGCGTGACAGCTGCTGCACAAGGGTGAATGGAACACGGTGAGCTCTGCGGCGCTCTGGGCCCTGAGCGGCAGCTCCCGTGCGAACAACAGCAGCAGGATCAAGGTCAACAGGTATGGTGTGCGGCGCATGGGGTTTTGGGGTACCTTTGCGGTTGATGCCAGTAGTATAGGGTGCGCCCAAGGGGCCATCAAATCCTGTTCGACAGGAACACAAAGGCCCCGGCAGCTGCGCCGGGGCCCTTGATGACCTGTCTACAGGACTATTCGAGATGGCCCAGGTCAGCGCTGCGATGGCTGGTGGGAGCGCTGAAAAAGCCCGAAGAGCTGACGGTGCCGCTGCTTCCGAAGAGCCGCATCTTGCCGCGAACCACTTCCTTGACGGCATCCCGCGACTTGACCAACCACTTGCGAGGGTCGATGTTCTTGGGATCGCTCTCGTAGGCGCCGATCAGGGCGTGGATAAAGGCCTGGTTCAGCATCGTGGCCACGTTGATCTTGCTGATACCGTACTGGATGGCCTCGACCTCGCTGGACTCTTTCACACCTGAGGAGCCGTGCAGCACCAGGGGGATATCCACCTTGGCGCGGATGGCCTTGAGGCGCTCGATATCCAGCTCTGCCTCGGCGGCCTCCATGGCGTGCACCGAACCGATGGCCACCGCCAGCGAGCTGATGCCCGTGCGGCTGACGAAATCCGCCGCCTGATCGGGATCGGTCATGGCTGCCTTGACCTCTTCCTCGGACACGCTGTCCCGCGATTGGAGCACGCGGCCCAGCTCAGCCTCCACCGGGATGCCCACAGTGTTCGCCATCTGCACGATCTTGGATGTGATGGCGATGTTCTCCTCGTAGGGCAGCTTGGAGCCATCAAACATCAGCGAGGTAAAGCCTGCACGCAGGCAGATCACGTTCTGCTCATAGCTGGGGCCGTGGTCCAGATGCAGTGCCACGGGCACGCTGGACTCTTCGGCGGCGATCTTGACCATGGCGCTGGCATAGCCCAGACCGGCATAGTTGATGGCGCCCTGGCTTACCTGCAGGATGACCGGAGACTTTTCTTCATTGGCGGCATCGATGATGCCCTGAATCTGCTCCATGTTGTTGGCATTAAAGGCGCCCACTGCAAAATGATTGGCGTGGGCGGCTTCCAACATCTCTTTGCTGGTGACGAGTGGCATGTCTCAGACTCCTTTGGTGTGCGACCGGCAAGCGGTGTACTGGTGATAATGCGACCCTGTCGGCGATGGACGCACAGCCTCCCTCACTCTACACTGCGGAAACTGTGTGCTTGCGCGGCACTGCCGCATCACGTATCATACATGCCGAAGGTGGGATTCGAACCCACAAGGAGCAACCTCCAATGGTTT
>JAAYED010000064.1 GCA_012728955.1 Chloroflexota bacterium | reverse complement strand
TGTTCGGCGGCTTCAGCTTCGGCCTTTGTCTTGTGGACTGTCCCATCGGGATGCTGCGGAGGTGTGTATATCGTGTACAGCCTGAGTGCGTTGACCGAAGAGGTATTGACCACGTTGTGGAAAGTGCCGGCAGGCACCACAACGGCATCACCGTCATGGACCACGTGTTCTTCCTTGCCGTTGAAGACGAATCTGGCTTCGCCCTCTTCGATGCGGAAGAACTGGTCCACGGCTGGGTGCACTTCGTTGCCGATTTCCTCACTCGGCTGCAAACACATCACCACAAGCTGGCTGTATGTGCCGGTGAAGAGCACCTTGCGAAAGTACTTGTTCTTAAGAGTCGCTTTCTCAATAGGTCCGACGTAGCCGGTCATTGTCTCAACCTCCCTAGCAATGGCATTCTGGATGGTGATCATCAAGCTAGGACGTATTATACTACGGTCTGCGCACGTGTCAATCCCTTTGCAGTCTGCTCCCCAAGGGTTTCGCTGCTGACGGGAACCCTCGACGGGAGCGACCTGCATGGCCGGGGAGTTGGCGCTGAACCGTGACCGCATGCTTGCTGTCGCATCCGCGATATCTATGCCCCCGACTGGAACCAGGGCGCGGCTTGGCACATCTGGCAATGGTGCAATCCCCAAAGGCCGCATGCCACATCATGACACGGCGCGTAGGCCCCCCAACCTGCAAGCCCGAGCCTTCCCCAAACCATGAGGCAACTCGACTGGACACCGGCGGGTGGACTCGAACCAGCCGCAGCACGCCAGCGCACGCTGGTGCAACCCAGATAGAGCTGTTCGAGTTCGCCCTGCCCGAATCTGCAGGCTTCCCAACAAACCGATACTGGGCTGCCGCACTGACTATCGGGGGACAGTTCCACTCCTGCAAGTAGATCCGGATGCCTGGCGGGTGCACCGCAACAGCGAGCCCCCGCACCAGGCTATCGCAACTTGGGATGACGCCCCAGCGACACTGTGAACCTCTGCTTGGGGATTGTACAGAAAGCAACCTAGAATGCACTTCACGAAAGAATCCTCCTTGCGTGTGATTATGCCGGATTCTCTCACCCACACGGGTACAGTCCTCAGGGGGCAGGTCAGGAGGAACCACCCTACTCCACCAGAATTCTAGACGACAGAATACGCGATGTTGACACCAGCGCGCGCTGTGGCATAATATCGACGGAAAGATGGCGTTTGCGTTAGCACTGTGATGGGACCTGAGCTCGATGTTGAGCATCTCGCTGTTGGGCGACTTCTGCATCCGACACGATGGCGCTCCTGTCACCGACATGGATACACCGCGCCTGCAGTCGCTGTTGGCCTTCCTGCTGTTGCACAGCGACGCCCCTCAGTCTCGCGCACACCTGGCTTTCCAGTTCTGGCCCGATGCCACGGAAGCCCAAGCCCGCGCCAACCTCCGCAACCTGCTCCACCACCTGCGGCGCGCCTTGCCCGACGCAGAAGCGTGCCTCCACGCCACCGTACAGACCCTGCAATGGCGGAGCGAGATCCGGATTGTCCTGGATGTGGCCGACTTTGACGCCGCGCTGGCGCGCGCCGAGGCCGCGCAGCGCGCCAACGATGCAGCAGCGGCGCGTCAGACGTGGGAGCAGGCGGTGGCTTTGTACAAGGGCGACCTGCTGCCGAGCTGCTACGACGACTGGATCATCGCCCCTCGCGAACGGCTGCGACAGGCCTACCTGGGCGCGCTGGAACGCCTAGTTGGCGCGCTGGAGGAACAGCGCGACTACCGAGCGGCCATCGAACACGCCCAGCGCCTGATACGCCACGACGCCTTGCACGAAGTCGCCTACCGGCGGCTCATCCGCTTCCATGCCTTGAATGGCGACCGGGCCGCCGCTTTGCGGGTCTACCACACCTGCGCCACCACCCTGCAGCGGGAGCTCGGCGTGGCGCCCAGCCAGGCCACCCGAGAGGCCTACGAGCAACTGTTGGGCGCCGAGCCGGGGCCGCCGCCAGCTGCGCCGCCCACCGCTGCCTTCACCTCCCTGGTGGGGCGGCAGCAAGAGTGGACCGCGGTGCTGCACGCCTGGCGCGCCGCGGCCGCCGGCCGGGGGCCTCACGTGGTCCTGCTGAGCGGAGAGGCCGGCATCGGCAAGACCAGGCTGGCAGAAGAGCTGTTCCAGTGGGCTGCCCGCCAAGGCATCGCCAGCGCCAACGCCCATTGCTACGCTGCCGAGGGCCAACTGGCCTACGCCCCAATCACCGCCTGGCTGCGGGCCCACCCGTTGCCTCCGCTGGACGACATCTGGCTGGCGGAGGTGGCGCGGCTGCTGCCTGAGGTGTTGGCGGGACGGCCCGACCTGCCTCGGCCCGCCCCGCTCACCGAATCCTGGCAGCGGCAGCGCCTGTTCGAAGCGCTCTCGCGCGCCCTCCTGGCGCTCCGACAGCCGCTCCTGCTCTCCATCGACGACCTCCAATGGTGCGACCGGGATACCCTGGAATGGCTCCATTTCTTCCTCCGTTTCGACCGCCAGGCGCGGCTTCTGGTGGTGGGCGCGTACCGACCGGAGGAGGTCGGCGACGACCACGCGGTTACGCCCTGGCTCCAGGCCCTGCGTCTGGAGGAGCAGGTAACCGAGGTGGACGTGGCGCCGCTGGATGAAACGGCATCTCACACCCTGGCCACACTCATCGCCGGGGTGAAGATGAGCCCTGCCGCCGCCCAGCGACTCTACCAGGAAACGGAGGGTAACCCACTGTTCTTGATCGAAACCGTGCGGGCCGGGCTGCCGATCCAAGACCAGGCGCGCCGTTTCACTCATGTCCCTGTGGCTGCCGAGCTTGGCCTGCCGCCCAAGGTGCAAGCCGTCCTGGAGGCGCGCTTGGGGCAGCTTTCGCCCCCCGGCCACCAGCTTGCCG
>JAAYED010000063.1 GCA_012728955.1 Chloroflexota bacterium | reverse complement strand
CCCAGCCGATCACCGAGGGCAGGCCGGTGTTCACCGAGACACGCCCTCCCCAACGATAGAGTGGCGTGTTGGCCTCTACGATTACCGGCGAACCGGCCACATGCTCCTGCAACCAGCGAATGGCCGCCGCATCGTGTCCGAGATCAAGTTCACGATCCCGATCGTGGTAGGTGGCGAGATCCATATAGGCCGAGCCATCGAGCCCATGGGGTGCCTCCTGTGCCATGCGGTCGTTCATCTTGGCCGGTGTGGCCAGCAGCGGATAGCTGAACATGCCCACCGCCAGGAGCACCAGCGCGGTACGCCACCAGCGACGCTGAACGACACCCTGCCGAGCGGAGGGGTTCGATGGCAGCATCCAGGAGAGGGCAGCCGCCGAAGCCATTCCCCACAGGATCCACACCTGCAGGGAGAATTTAAACACCGTGTTCATCCTGCCGATGTCGCCCTGCAGCACCACCCACTCGACCCCCAGCGTCAGCGCCAGCCCCGCGCCGATGAACAGCAGGATCAGCTGTTCCTGGGTGCCCAGTCTGGATCGCAGCAGTCCCGCGGCGACCATCACCAGCAGGATGGCCAGCGCTGCGCTATAGGACTCGCCCTCCAGCATCAGGACCAGCAAGACCAGCCCTGCCACGCCGATGGCAACCCATACGAGGCCGTACAGAATCGAGGGATAGTGGACCAGTGCGCGTCGGAGATGCCAGGCGCGGGTGTGGCGATGCCCCACCTCCAGGCGCAGGGCCAACGCCCGCCACCACGGAGTGCGCGCCAGCGCCTTGCCCCCCGTGCCGGCCAGGTAGGTCACCAGGACGAACAAAAAGGGCAGGTAAATGCCGATCAGGTCCCCAGGAGCAGAGCGCTCGCCCTTCCACAAGGCGACGCTGGTGTAGGCAGTGCCATAGTGGGCATGAAAAGGCGCGTACAGAACCCGTGCCAGAACCGCGACACACAGGATCTGCAGCCCCACACGGGCCAGTGCAGCAGTGTTCCACGCCTCATTGCGGGCACGGCTTCCCAGAGCAAGAGCCACTGCCGCCAACGCCAGTCCCGTTGGCAGATCCCAGGCGTTGGCGCACCAACTGGCTCCCAGCCCCAGGCTCAGCAGGAGAATCTGTGTGGCATGGGTGCCCCATCCGTTCATCTGCAGGCGCGCCTCGGATCGGCGCTGAGGATTGTGGGCCAGCGCCAGCACGCAGGCAAGGCCGATTACCAGCACCAGGATGGGCATGGCCATCACGTGGGCGTGCAGATCAGCGTAGAGATAGGAGAAAAAGGGAAACTCGTTGATCTCGCCGTGGCTCATCATGCGGCTGGCGTTCCAATACCACCACTCGGGTCGAAAGGCAAGGGTGGTCTGGCCCTTTAGGAGAGCCCCCGCGCCCCGCAGTGCGTCCCCCAGTTGGCCCAGCGCACCTGGATCCGCCACGCGGCGGCCCGCTTCCACCAGACCACGCCACAGCAGCTCTACCTCGCCCAGGTTGCCCGCGACGGTCACCAGCAGGCCTCCCAGTATGCCCCAACGCAACCGGCGGGGCAGCCACTGGCCATGCTCCTGCGGTTCGCCCCTCACCAGTGTGGCCGTTACGCTTGCTGCGCCGCTCAGCAGGCAGGCAAACAGTGTAGCCAGCGCCAGGTTGTACCCCTTGGCAGGGATGATGCCGGTGAACTTGATCAGAGCGGCGATGGGCACCCAGCCAAAGTAGTAATAGTTCAGGTAACCTCCCGAATACCAGGGATCATAGGGGGGAAAGGTGGTGCTCTTGATGATCGCGTTCAAATAGGCAAAATCCATCGGCTTTTCGCCGCCCATGGCAGGGTGCCACAAATCGGGATTGGCCCAGCGTACGGCAAGCATTGCCAAAAAAGCCACGCTGAACAGGACCTCGCTTGCCACCAACCAGCGCCAGCGCTCACGCAGCAGGCGCAGCAGATCGCCACGCCTGAACCAGGCGGCGGCCGCTCCCGCACCGACTATTGCGACCAGGATCAGCGCTAACGAGCTTCGCTCAAAGGGCAACAGGTCGGTGCTGGCAGCCAGCCAACTGAGATACCCGAACAAGAGGGTACCCAGGGTGCGCGCCAGGCCAAGGCCACTGTCGGGCATGCGCACGAGTGCGGGCCACACCAGGCCAAAGGATGCCCAACCCAGCAGCGTGATCAACAGACACCACACCGGTACAGGAAGGCGGTTGGTGAGCCCGTCACGATGAAACAGCTCGGACCAGGTGCCGCCCTGACGCTGGGTCCGAAGCGCCTCTGGAGAAAGCATCAGCTCGTTGGGCGCCGTGGCGACCTGCTTGGGTCGTATCTGGACCACGTGTTCCAGATCGATCGGGTCGAAAAGGGCATGGGCCTTTTGGATGTCAAAGTCGGCTCGCTTGCGAAAGATCGACACACGCGGATGATCATAAACGGTAAAGGACTCGTCCGCATTATCATCCGTTATCTCGATCCCCAGCAGCTGTGGCCGCGAGGTAAAGGTTTGGATCAGCTCAAACCCCAGCTCGCCGCTGAATACCGCCTCATAGTAGCGGGTGGTCATGGGAAAGCGTGTGCGCAACCGGGGGATGGAACCATACAGTCGGTTGCTGCTGAAAACGATATAGTCTGCCTGCTCGAGCCACTGGTACAGCTTTTCCCGTTTTTCAGGAATGTCCTCCCAATAGGGCTCGGTGCGGACGCCTTCAAAAATCTCAGATCCCAGTTTGCCGTCCACATTGAGCGGCAGAGCGTCATCCCAGTACTCGTAGGTAACGCGCGAGCCGGCGGGGATGTTCTCATACATCCAACGCGAGGCTTCGATGCGCGTGACGGGACGGGTGTAAATGCCGGTAAAGGCGAATGCCCATAGAGCCGTGCCCAACACTACGATGCCGAGTAGCGCGCTGGCAAGGGACCGGATCTCAACCCTCCGACACCGCTGCGCTCGCTCCCACATGCGCACCAGGCACCATCCGGCGATCAAGGCCATGGTTGGATAAATGGGCAGCAGGTAGCGTACGGGCTTGACGAACTGGGTGCTGTGGTAAACAAAGGTCAAGGTCATCCACACCCAGGGCAGCAGGTGGCTCACTCGCTTTTGTCTGACTAATTGCCAGAGCATGCCAGCCCAGCCTGCCCACACCGTCACACCCAGGGGCAGGCCCAGCCCCCAGAGCACCATGTTGGTAAAGACATAACTCAAAGGCCTGTTGGCCCATTGGTGGCTGGGAGGATAGTCCAGGGCGCCGGAGCTGATGCGGCTGATCGCCAGCATG
>JAAYED010000062.1 GCA_012728955.1 Chloroflexota bacterium | reverse complement strand
TTGAACCTGATCGAGCCTTGTTGGAAGCAGTTGCGCTCTTTGGCTCTCAAGGGCCGGAGATTCGAGACCTTGGACCAATTGACCGAGACCCTGAATATGGCGCTTGACTACTGAACACTCATCGGCATCCTTATCATTGGAAGAAGAAGCCTCAAGAACAGGTGACACTGTTAGGCGGCTTCAGTGTCGGGCATGTTGCCCATATCTCATAGACTTAGCGAGAGAACCACTTAATTATCGTGGGTGATATGCGAGAGTTGGCCCGCTTTTTCCGAGCGCTCGGGGATGAGAACCGATTGCGGTTGGTGTCCCTCTTGACCCAACAGGAATCGGGCCACGCCCTATGCGTGGGACGGCTGGCCCGCGAGCTAGGAGTGACGCCTTCGGCCGTATCCCAGCACCTGCGCGTGCTCAAGGATTTGGGGTTGGTGCACCCCGAGCGGCGCGGCTATCGCCTCCACTACTTTCTCGACTCGGAACGTCTGGCCATTTATCAGCAATTTGTGCGCGAGCAACTCGGCGAGGATTTCGTCATCCGCGAAAGAGAACAACTGGCGCAGAGTGGATGTGAGGACCCTGTGCTGTCGTGATTCAGGAACGGCGTGCTGCCACCCTGAGTACCAGCGCGATCCAAGAGTGCACACCGGAGCAGATCCAGGGACGCCACGGTGAGGGGGCGGAACCCTGTTGCGAGGGTAGGGCAGCGGCAAAGTAGCCCTCGCATCATCGGACTGGACAATCAGAAGGCCCGTCTGGACCTTCTGGTTTTGTCCTCTTTGGAGGTGGTGGTGGGAGAACAGAAAGCAAAAGAGGACCGATCTGGCGAGGTCACGATCGACAAACCTGACCAGAACGCGGAGATCAAGTCGCGCCAGCACGCCAGCCCGGGTGGTGGTCAACCCGGCCTAGGTAGTGGCCAACGCAGCCCAGGTGGTGACCAAGGCGGCCCAGGCAGTGGCCAACCCGGCTCAGGTGGTGGCCAAGGCGGCCCAGGCAGTGGCCAAGGCGGACCGGGCAGTGGCCAACCCGGCTCAGGTGGCGGCCAAGGCGGTGGAAAGCCTGGCCCAGGCGGCGGCAAGAGCGGACCAGGTGGTGGCAAACCCGGCCCCTCTGGCCCGGTATGGCCCATTCTGCGCCGGCTGCTGGGCTACATGCGGCCCCATGCCCTTGTCCTCACCGGTGTCATCCTGGCGGCCCTGGTCACCTCGGTCGCCGAGCTGGCCCCACCCTGGATCATCCGTCTGGCAGTCGATCGTTTCATCCTGGCGGGACAGGCGGAGCAGATCTGGTGGGCGGCGGGCGGGCTTTTGGCCCTGTCGCTGGTGCAGGGGGGCATCGATTTTCTGCGGCTCTACCTGACTGCCTACACAGGCCAGCGCATCGTCTTTGAGATCCGCAACGCGATCTTTGAGCACCTCAGCCGCCTTTCCTTCTCCTTCTACGATCGGGCGCGTACCGGGGACCTGATGTCGCGAGTCACGGCCGACGTGGACGTGCTCAACAACTTTTTCGGACGGGCGGCGGTCATTATCCTGACCAACCTGTTGACCCTGCTTGGTATCCTGGTCGTGCTGCTGATCTGGGACTGGCGGCTGGGCTTGGTCTACCTGGGCTTGCTGCCCCTGATCGCCCTCGGCACGTGGGCCTACGCCCGGCGCGTGCGCCCGGCCTGGATGCGCGTCCAGCGCCAGCTCGCGGCGCTGACCGGCACGCTGCAGGAGAGTTTGGCCGGTATCCTGGTCGTCAAGCTCTTTGGCCGCGAAGCGTTCGAACAGAAACGGGCCGACCGCCAGAGCCATTCGGTGCTGCAAGCCAACATCGAGACGGCGCGCATTTCCTCCTTGTGGATGCCTTACGCCAGCGTGGTGATGGGCGTGGGCACGGGCCTGGTGCTCTGGGTCGGCGGCCAAAACGTGATCGCTGGCATCACCTCGCTCGGCACGCTCATCGGTTTCACTACCTACATCCAGATGCTGCTGCGCCCCATCCGCCAAACGGGCATGATGCTCAACATCGTGATGCAGGCGCTGGCCGCGGCCGAGCGGGTGTTTGAAGTGCTCGATACCCAACCGGATGTCCGGGACGCGCCGGGTGCAACTCCCCTGCCGTCCATCAAGGGGTATGTGCGGTTCGAAGACGTGAGCTTTCGTTACAAAGGCAGCCCTGACGACGCCCATGCCCTGCGCAACGTGGATCTGGAGGCGGCGCCGGGCGAGATGGTGGCGTTGGTAGGACCGTCTGGTGCCGGCAAGAGCACCCTGGTGCACCTCCTTCCCCGATTCTACGACGCACAGGAGGGACGGATCACCCTCGATGGCCACGATATCACCCAGGTGACCGTCCAGAGTCTGCGCGACGCCATTGGCATCGCCCTGCAGACGGTGTTTCTCTTTGATGCCTCCATCGGCGAGAACATTGCCTATGGCCACCCCCAAGCCACCCAACGAGAGATTGAGTGGGCCGCGGACGTGGTGCAGATGCACGACTTTATCGAATCCCTGCCCCTGGGCTATGGCACCCCCGTCGGTGAGCGGGGTGTGCGACTATCCGGCGGGCAAAAGCAGCGCATCGCTCTGGCGCGAGTGTTGCTCACCGACCCTCGTATCCTGATCTTGGACGAGCCCACCTCCAGCGTCGACGCCGACACCGAGCGGCGGATGCAGCAGGCACTACAGGAGGTGCGCGCCGGACGGACCACCTTTGTCATCGCTCACCGGCTGTGGACGGTGCAGCAGGCCGACCAGATCCTGGTGCTGCGCGATGGCCAGATCGTCGAGCGGGCACGCTCTACGCCACAGCAGTCGGCCCATGAGACACTGCTGGCAGCCGGCGGATTCTACAGCCAGGTGTACGAGCTGCAATTCCACGCCGAGACACTGACTCCAGGAGAGCCAGCAGCAGGCCAAGCCGCCGCGGCGGAAGGAGGGGTGCGATGAGCATTCGTGGCGGATTCATGACCCGTATGCAAGGGCAGGAAGAACGCTTCCGCTTGTCACAGATGGACCGGCAGGCGCTGGTGATGCTGTGGGGCTACATGCGCGGCTACAAGGGCCGGCTGGCCCTGGCTGTGCTGGCGACGCTGGCCGTAACGGCCACGACGCTGGCCATGCCCTACCTGACCAAGGTGGCTGTCGACACGACCATCGCCCAGGGTGACGTGCGCGGCCTGACCCTGATCGCGCTGCTGTACCTCGCCCTCAACGGCGTGTTCTGGCTGGCCAGCTATTGGCAAGGCTACATCTCGACCTGGGTGGGGCAGCACGTCGTACACGCCATCCGGCGCGATCTCTATGCCCACGTGCTGCGGCAGCCGGTTGCATTTCACGAGCAGGAGCGGGTGGGACAGATCTCGTCGCGCCTGACCCACGACGTGAACGCCCTGGCCGAGGTCGCCTCCAGCGGCGCGCTCAACCTGGTCAACGACCTGCTGACACTGGTGGGCATCATCGTTATCATGGCCCTGCTCAACGTACGCCTGACGCTGGTCACACTGGTCGCGATCCCGGTAGTGATGCTGAGCATGGGCTACCTGGGCAAACAAATGAGGCTCGCCTACCAGCAGGTGCAGCAGGCACTGGCCGAGGTGAACGCCGGCGTGGAGCAGGGCGTCGCCGGCATGCGCGTGGTGCAATCCCTCGCCCGCGAGTCGTTTACCGTGGAGCAGTTCGAGAGCCTGAGTCTGCGCAACATGAAGGCCAACCTGCGGGTATCCCTGCTCTTTGCTGCCGTGTTCCCAACCATGACTGTGACCAACATGCTGGGCATCGCGTTGGTCCTGGGCTATGGCGGCGCCCTGGTCATCCAGGGTGCAACCACCATCGGCGTGCTATTGGCCTTTCTGGGCTATGTCTATCGCTTTTTCGGTCCGCTGCGCGAGCTGAGCCTGGTCTACAACACCTTCCAGGCGGGGGCCGCCTCCCTGGACCGTATCGCCGACTATATGGCCCGCCAGCCGGCGGTGGTTGAGCCTGCGCAGCCCCAGCAGCCGGGCGACGGCTTCCAGGGGCGCATTGCCTTCGAACAGGTGACCTTTGGCTACGGCAAAGAGCCCGTGCTGCGCGACGTAGACCTGGTCGTGGATGCCGGCGAGACCATCGCCTTGGTGGGACCGACAGGCGCCGGCAAGAGCAACGTCGCCCGGCTTTTGGCCCGGCTCTACGACGTTGACGAGGGCGCCGTGCAGATTGACGGTGTGGACGTGCGCCAGTTGGCATCGGCCGACCTGCGCCGGCTGGTGACCCTTGTACCCCAAGATGTGTTCCTGTTTGCCGATACCATCCGCGAGAATATCCGCTACGGGAAGCCAGACGCCAGCGACCAGGAGGTCGAGGCCGCCGCCCGGCGCGCCCAGGCCCACGCCTTTATCACCGCGCTGCCCCACGGATACGACAGCCAGGTGGGGGAGCTGGGCGTCACCCTGTCAGGCGGGCAGCGGCAACTGGTCGCCTTTGCCCGCGCCCTGCTGGCCGATCCCAAGATCCTGATCCTGGACGAGGCGACGGCCAACGTGGATGCCTACACCGAGTCCCGCATCCAGCAGGCGCTGGACGAGATCCGGCGGGACCGCACGACCCTGATCATCGCCCACCGCTTCTCGACGCTGCGCAAGGCCGACCGGATCGTGGTGGTGGAGGATGGGCAGATCGTGGGCCAGGGAACGCACGAGTCGCTGATCGAGAGCAACCCGACGTACCAGCGCCTCTATCGGCGCCAATGGGCAGACAAAGACCTCGGCCGGGCAGCAGCAGAACCGTGAGCCGAAAGATCTGGTAGTAAAAACGGACCCTATCTGCACCGCAGAATCCCGAGAAACACAGCACGCCGATTTTGGATTCAACCTACTCTGGTTGAGCCTCGTCAATACCGCGCTGCTTCACAAGTTCATGGACCTCGCACCCACTTTTATCGCGAGGCCTTGACGATA
>JAAYED010000061.1 GCA_012728955.1 Chloroflexota bacterium | reverse complement strand
TCCCTCCGTTCGCGCCCGCGTGGTGCTCGAGCAGGATGACACCTTGTTCGATCACGCTGCCGTTCGCGGCATCCATGCCTTGTGCGGTGTCCCGCTGGTGTTTGATAATCTCCACCACCGTGTGCACAACCGCCAAGGCATCCCCATGGGCGAGGCGTTGGCCTTTTCCCTGCGCACCTGGCCGGAGGGGGTGACTCCCAAGGTGCACTATTCCAGCCCAAGGAGCGAGATGCGCTTGATCGAAGGCTCAGGCCGCATCAAGCTGCCCAGCTGGAAAGAGCACGCCGACTTTTGCGTGCCCTTTGAACTGATCGATTGGATGGGGACGGCACAGGGTCTTGGGCCCTTTGACATCATGCTGGAGGCCAAAGCGCGCGACATGGCCCTGCTGCAACTGCGTCGCGATTTGCAGCGCTTTGCTCCGGAGCTGGCGCGGCAGTTTGTCTGATTCTGACGGAGGGATGATGGAGCTACGGCATCGACCACAGTACCACTTTTTGCCGGTGGCCAATTGGATGAATGATCCCAACGGGTTGATCCAATGGAAGGGTGTCTATCATCTCTTTTATCAGCATAATCCGGCGGGCGCCGCGTGGGGCGATATTCACTGGGGGCATGCCGCGAGCCGCGATCTGGTGCACTGGACCCACCTGCCCATTGCGCTGGCGCCTGGGCCCCAGGGGCCTGACAAGGACGGCGTATGGAGCGGATGTGCGGTGAATCACGATGGGGTGCCGACCCTGGTGTATACCGGTGTTTCTCCCCAGGTGCAGTGCCTCGCCACCAGCGATGACGAGATGATCCTCTGGAACAAGAGCAGTGCCAATCCGATCATCGCGGCACCGCCCGAGGGCCTCGATGCCACCGGGTTTCGTGACCCCTATGTCTGGCGCGAGGATGATAAGTGGTACATGGTGATCGGCTCTGGCGCGCGCAACGTGGGGGGCATGATACTGCTCTATTGTTCGCCCGATCTTTATCGCTGGGAGTATCTTGGCCCTCTCTTTGAGGGACGACTGTCAGAGACGGGGCACAATTGGGAGTGCCCAAACTATGTCTCTCTGCACGGGCACCGGTTGTTGATCTTTTCGCCCGAGCCCTTTTTGTAGGCGCATTATTACCTGGGGCAGCAGCACGGCACGCGCTTTGAGCCCTACTGCCACGGGCTGCTGGACCATGGCGGGCTGTACTATGCACCCCAGGCCTTTCTGGACGAGGCAGGGCGCTGCATCTGCTTTGGCTGGCTGAGGGAGGGACGTGCTTCGCAGGCGGCGGTGGCGGCCGGTTGGGCCGGTGTCCAATCTCTTCCGCGGGTGTTCTCCGTCGGAGCTGATGGGGACCTCCGGCAACGGCCTGTGGAGGCCATGGAGCAGTTGCGCGGAGCTCCCTGGAGCCCCGCGCCGGGACCTCTACTGGGTAAGCGGTGGCTGAGCATGAGTGGGACAGCGCTGGAGATCTCCCTGGAGATCGCACCCGGTGAGGACAGCCACATCGGGTTGGAGTTGATGGCGAGTCCCGAGGGCGAGGAACGCACTCTGCTTGCGTATGACGCGGCCAAGGCCATGCTCACCTTGGACTCGAGGCAGGCGAGCCTGCACCCCTTGTTTGAAGGACGTCTCTCTGAGGCGCCGCTCCAGTTGGAGGAGGGACTCTTGCGCCTCCAGGTCTATCTGGATCACTCGGTCATCGAAGTCTTTGCCAACGAGCGTGTGGTGTTGACGGCCAGGGTGTACCCCACCCGGACAGACGCCACCGGTCTCGCTCTGTGGGCCGAGGGGGCTCCGGCGACGATCGCGTCGCTGCGGGTATGGCCCATGGCGAGCATCTGGAGCAGCCGCCACTGAAACGCGCCTGTGCCCCGCTCAGCAGGCCTCCTCTCTGCCGAGCGTTCTGCCCTTGGGCGCAACCTTCCCGGGCTTTTGGTGTCATATAGGCACAAGGCCGACACGGAATCTGCTGTCCCGGGAGGGCACTGTATGCGCATCTTGATGATCTATCCCGAGTTTCCTGACACCTTCTGGAGCTTTAAGCACGCCCTACGCTTTATTCGCAAGCGTGCCTCCTTTCCGCCGCTGGGCTTGCTCACCGTGGCCGGGCTGCTCCCCAGGGATTGGGACCTGCGCCTGATCGACATGAACGTTCAGCCCCTTACACGGCGGGATCTCGAATGGGCTGATTACGCCTTTGTAAGCGCCATGGTGGTACAGCGCTCCTCCACCCATGCCGTCATCGACCGTTGTGTGGAAATGGGGTTGCCCGTGGTGGCCGGAGGGCCGCTCTTTCTCGGCGAGTGGCAGGATTTCCCGACGGTGAGTCATTTTATGCTCGGCGAGGGAGAGCTCACCGTCCCGCAGTTCGCGGAGGATCTCTTGCAGGGCACCGCCCGTCGGGTCTACGAGAGCCCCGAATTCCCGGACATTCGCCTGTCGCCGGCACCTCGCTGGGACCTGGTGAATCTCAAGTACTACTCCTCCATGTCCATCCAGTACTCTCGTGGCTGCCCCTTTGATTGCGAGTTCTGTAACATCACCGCCATGCTGGGGCGTCGGCCACGCTGCAAGACGGCGGAACAGGTCATCAACGAGCTTGACGGACTGTACGCCGCGGGCTGGCGGGGGGGCGTCTTTTTTGTGGATGACAACCTGATCGGCAACAAGCGGGACCTCAAGGAGAACATTCTTCCCGCGTTGATCAAGTGGCGCCAGGGCAAACAGGGGTTTGGTTTCCAAACAGAGGTGTCCATCAACCTCGTGGATGATCCTGAATTGATGGAGATGATGGTCCAGGCGGGCTTTGATCGTGTATTTGTGGGCATCGAGACGCCCGACGAAGAGGGGCTCGCCGAGTGCAATAAGGTTCAGAACACAGGGCGCGACCTGGTGGCTGCCGTTCACGCCATGCAGGCAGCGGGCCTGGAGGTTCAGGGCGGCTTTATCGTAGGGTTCGACACGGACACGCCTTCGATCTTTCAACAACAGATCGACTTTATTCAGCGCAGCGGCATCGTCACCGCCATGGTGGGACTGTTGCAGGCGCCCTATGGTACCCGGCTCTATGAGCGTCTCAAGCAGGAGGGGCGCCTGGTGGGCGCCTTTTCAGGTAACAATACCGATACGGACATGAACTTTGTGCCGCGGATGGATCCG
>JAAYED010000060.1 GCA_012728955.1 Chloroflexota bacterium | reverse complement strand
GGCGGGCTCCCCCGGCAAAGGGTGACCAATATGGCGCTGTACGTGTTCCGAAGACTGTTGATGCTGCTCCCCATCCTGGTGGGCGTGTCGCTTCTGGCGTTTGCGATCCTCCACGTGACGCCCGGCGACCCGGCTGTGCTGATGCTGGGCCAGTATGCCACGCCGGATCGCATCACGGGGCTGCGGCAGGAGCTGGGCCTGGACGACCCGCTGCATGTGCAATACGGCCGCTACCTGTGGCGGGCGCTGCACGGCGATCTGGGGAGTTCGTTTCGCAGCCAGAGGCCGGTGATCCAGGAGATCCTGGACCGCTTTCCCAGCACCATGCAGCTAACGCTCACGGCCCTCTTCCTGTCGGTGATAGTCGGGGTCTCGACGGGGGTGCTCGCCGCCACGGCGCGGAACCGGTGGGTGGACGGCGGGCTCATGGCCGGGGCATTGGTGGGCCTCTCGATCCCGGAATTCTGGCTCGGGATCGTGCTGTTGATCGTGTTCGGAGTCAAGCTAAAGATGGTGCCCATCACGGGCGGCACCGGCCTGAGGGCGTTGATTCTGCCCAGCGTCACCCTCGCCCTGGCACCGGCGGCGGTCCTGGCCCGGCTGACTCGATCGAGCATGCTGGAGGTGATCCGCGAGGACTATGTCCGGACGGCATGGGCCAAGGGGTTGGGCGGGCGCTCGGTGATCGTGAGCCACGTGCTGCGCAATGCGCTCATCCCGGTGGTGACGGTGTTGGGCCTCCAGTTTGCCGGCCTGCTGGCGGGCACGGTGTTTATCGAGAACGTCTTTGCGCGGCCCGGGATCGGCCGGCTGGTCGTCAATGCCATCGCGGCGCGCGACTATCCCATGGTGCAGGGCATCGTGCTCTTTACCGCGACGGTGTATGCGTTCTTGAACCTGGCCGTCGACGTGTTGTACGGCTTCCTGGATCCGAGGATCCGCTATGACTAGCGCCGGGCAGAGGACGGCCCCCGCGGACGGGCAAGCGGCGCCGACAAAGGCCAGGGCGCGCCGCAGCGCGTGGCGGACACTGCGGCGCAACCCCATCGCCATGGCGGCGCTGGTTGGCTTCCTGCTGCTGGTGCTGGCCGTGATCATGGCCCCGGTCATCACCCCGATCCCGCCGAACGCCCACGACTACGATCATCTCCTCGAGCCGCCTTCCTGGGCCCACCCCTTTGGCACCGACGACCTTGGTCGCGATATCCTGAGCCGCGTGCTGTGGGGCGGCCGGGAGTCGCTGAGGGTGGCCGTGCTGGCCATCGCCGTGGCCGTAAGTGGGGGGATCGTGTTCGGGCTGGTGTCCGGCTATTTCGGCGGCTGGGTCGATACCCTCATCATGCGCGTCGTCGACGTCCTGCTGGCCTTTCCCAGCATCCTCCTCCTGCTCAGCATCGTCGCGGCCCTGGGTCCGAACCTGGGGACCGTGCTCATCGCCCTGGGTATCTCGGCCATCCCGTCCTTCTCGCGCCTGGTGCGTGGCTCGGTGCTGGCGGCCAGGAACTACGAGTACGTGACGGCGGCGCGGGTGTTGGGGGCCAGCGACGGCTACATCATGTTCACCCAGATCCTGCCCAACATCATGGCACCGCTGATCATCTATGCCACCGTCGGCCTGGGGGGCGCAATCCTGACCACGGCCGGCCTCAGCTACCTCGGGCTGGGTGCTCAGCCGCCCTCGCCCGAATGGGGAGCGATGCTCAACGCGGGGCGGACACAGCTCCGCGAAGCGTGGTGGATGTCGGTATTCCCCGGCCTGGCGATCTTTGTCGCCGTCCTGTCCGTCAACCTGCTGAGCGACGGCCTGCGGGACGCCCTGGACCCGAAGCTGCGGCTATGAGCACACAACCGGCTGGCGCGCGACCCGGAAGGCAGGGCCGGATCCTGCTGAGGATCGAGGGCCTGAAAAAGTACTTTCCCATCACCCACGGCCTGCTGCGGCGCCACGTGGGCGACGTGCGCGCCGTAGACGGCATCACCTTTGACGTGCTTCGCGGCGAGACGCTGGGGCTGGTGGGCGAGAGTGGGTCGGGCAAGACGACCATTGGCCGCACGATCCTGCGGCTGTATCCGCCCACGGCAGGCCGGGTGCTGTTTGACGGCATCGACGTGCAGACGCTGCGGGGCAAGGCGCTCCGCCGGGCACGCCGCCGCATGCAGATGATCTTCCAGGACCCCTACGCCTCGCTGAATCCGCGCATGAACGTCGGCGCCATCGTAGGCGCGCCCCTGGCCATCCACGGCGAGGCCCGGGGACGGGAGAAGGAGGAGCGGGTGGCGGAACTGCTGCGCCTGGTGGGGCTGAACCCCGGCCTGGCCAACCGCTATCCGCACGAGTTCTCCGGCGGCCAACGGCAGCGGATCGGCGTCGCCCGGGCACTGGCGCTGAGCCCCGATTTTATCGTGTGCGACGAGCCCATCGCCGCCCTGGACGTGTCGATCCAGGCGCAGGTGATCAACCTCCTGGAGGAACTCGGCGAGGAGTACCAGCTCACCTACCTGTTCATCGCCCACGACCTGAGCGTCGTCTACTATGTCAGCGACCGCGTGGCGGTGATGTACCTCGGCCACATCGTGGAGACGGGGCCTACGGAGGAGCTGTATGCCCAGCCGCTGCGCCCCTACACTGAGGCGCTGCTGGCCGCCATCCCGCGCGTGAAAAAGAGCGCCCGCACCGAGCGCATCGTGCTCCAGGGCGACGTCCCCAGCCCGCTCGACCCGCCCCCGGGCTGCGTCTTTCACACCCGCTGCCACCGGCGCGTGGGGCCCATCTGCGACTGCGAGCAGCCCCCCTTCTTCCGCGTCGGTGAGCAGCGGGTGGCCTGTTGGCTTTACCGCAACGAACCCGCCGAGGCATAGCGCCCGTGGGCGCTATGCCTTGCGCAACACCTGCCCCGCCCGGGCGCCGGTGTAGCAGTGCCCCTCCATGGCGACCTCACCGTTCACCACCACGTGGCTGATCCCCACCGGATAGAACGTCTCGACGCGCTCCGGGTCGGGGTTCGGCCCCCGCAGGGCGACGGTGTCCTTGTCGAACACCACCAGGTCAGCCCACATGCCGGGGCGGATGGCGCCGCGGTCGCGGATGCCGACGCGCTGCGTGGCGAGGGACGTCATCTTGCGCACCGCCTCCTCCAGCGTCAGCAGC
>JAAYED010000059.1 GCA_012728955.1 Chloroflexota bacterium | reverse complement strand
CGCCGCTGAGGGCGAGCGCATGGAGTGGACCACGATCTACAAGAACTTTGCGGAAACCGCCAAGGAAGAGGGTTTGCCCAAGATCGCGGTTGTCTTTCAGCAGATCGCCGAGGTTGAGGAGCAGCACGAGCTGCGCTATCGCAAACTGCTGGAGAACGTGCGCGCAGGCAAGGTCTTTCAGCGGGATGAGCCCGTCAAGTGGCGCTGCCGCAACTGTGGCTATGTCCATGAGGGCCCTTCGGCCCCCAAAGTTTGCCCCGCCTGCCTGCATCCTCAGGCGTACTATGAGCTGTTCGTAGAGAACTACTAGATCTCTACTGACTGTGCTGTGATGGAGCGGTTGGTGTGCCTGGCGGCGCCAACCGCTCCTGTCTTGCAGGGTTTGGCTGGCGCCCGCCCTGGGGCTATGCTTGTGTATCCCCACGAGGAGAGCAAGGTGCGCGTAATCGCAGGCAAGGCACGGGGGCGAAGGCTTTATGCGGTTCCCGGCAAGGGCACCCGCCCCGTCACCGACCGCGTCAAAGAGGCCCTGTTCAACATCCTCAGCGTCGATGTGGTGGACAGCACCTGGCTGGACTTGTTCGCCGGCACCGGCAGCATCGGCATCGAAGCGCTCAGCCGGGGCGCGCGCCAGGTGCTGTTCATCGACAAGGGCCAACAGGCGGTGGCTACGGTGCGCAGAAACCTGGAGCTCACCGGGTTTGCCGAACAGAGCCAGGTGTTGCGCACCGATGCCCTGCGCTTTTTGGCGCAAGAGAGCGATCGCCACAGCTTTGACTATATTTATGTGGCCCCTCCGCAATATCTCGAGCTCTGGGCTGAGACCATGCGACTGCTGGACCAGGGGGCGCCCCTGGCGGCTGACGGGCAGGTCATCGTGCAGATTCATCCCCGCGAGTACCATCCGCTGGCGCTGGCCACGCTGCGCCTGGTGGATGAGCGCCGCTATGGGAGCACCTCACTCTTGTTCTATGAGCGGGCCACACCCGATGAGGAGGCAAGCCCAGATGCTGCCACAGGTTGACGTGGGTGATCGCGTGACGCTGCGCAAGCCGCATCCCTGCGGCTCGTACGATTGGACGGTAACGCGCATCGGTACCGACATCGGGCTCAGGTGCCTCAAATGTGGGCGTCGCGTCATGCTGCCCCGCGGCGAGTTCAACCGACGTGTCAAACGCATCGATCCCCTGATGCCAGCGGCGGACGACCCGTCGCAGCCCTGAGCCATGTATCGCCTGGAGGACACCATCGCCGCCATCGCCACGCCGCCAGGGCGAGGCGGCATCGCCATCGTCCGCATCAGTGGCCCGGCGGCAATTGCACTGGCCGAGCGCCTGTTTGTGGTCCGTCGCACCCCGCGCCGCGGACTGGTTGCCCGCCGTGTATACTATGGAACCGTGACGGATCCGGAAACCGGCGTAGCGCTGGATGACGGTCTGCTGACCTGCATGCCTGGCCCACACTCTTTTACGGGCGAGGACATTGCCGAGCTGAGCATCCACGGCGGAACGGTGCCGGCCCGAGAGACCCTCGCCCTCTGCCTGGCGCATGGCGCGCGTCAAGCTGAGGCAGGCGAGTTTACCCTGCGTGCCTTTATCAACGGAAGATTGGACCTTGTCCAGGCGGAAGCGGTGCTCGATCTCATCCAGTCGCGCACCAGCGAGGCGCTTCAGGTGGCGCATAGCCAGCTGGAGGGAGGCCTGTCTCGGCGTATCGTCACGCTGCGGGGGACCCTGCTGCAACTGCTGGCTCAGCTGCAGGCCTCGGTGGACTTTGACGAGGTCGATCCGCCCGAGATGGAAGGTGTTGACGAGATCGCCCAACAATTGCGCTGGTTGATCGCCGAGGCGGAGCGCGGCGCCATCTATCGCGAAGGTGTGCGCGCCGCGATTGTAGGGCGCCCCAACGTGGGCAAGAGCAGCCTGCTCAACGCTCTGCTGCGCGCCGAACGCGCCATCGTAACTCCTGTACCGGGCACCACACGGGATACGCTGGAGGAGGCCATCAATCTGCGCGGCGTACCTCTGGTGCTGGTGGATACGGCCGGTCTCGTCGACGCCTCGGATCCGGTGGAACGGATCGGTGTGGAGAGGGCGCGCCGCGCGCTGGCCGAGGCACAGTTGGCGATTGTGGTCTATGATGGCAGCGTGGTGCCGCAGGCGGAGGACAGGGCCATCGCGGAGCTGGCAGCCGACAAGGCCGCCGCAGTGGTGCTCAACAAGGCCGATCTCGGGAGCGTGGCGGGCTATCAGTGCCTGCTGGAGGGCGTCCCCCATGTGTTGCTCTCGGCGGTGACGGGCGAGGGACTGGAGGCCCTTGAAGAGGTCCTCGCGGCGCATCTGCTGCAGGCAGAGGATACCCAGGCCAGCCCGGCAGCGAGCAACCCGCGCCATCGAGCGCTGTTACAACGGGCGCTGGCCAGCGTGGAGGCGGTGCAGCAGGCGTTGCATGCCGGCGAGGCACTGGATCTGATCTCTATCGATCTGCAGGAAGCGGTTTCTGCGCTGGGCGAGATCACCGGCGAGCAGGCCACCACGGATTTGCTGGAATCCATCTTTGGACAGTTCTGTGTGGGCAAGTAGGCTGCTGTACAGAGGGACGGTGCAGTGAAACTAGCGATTGTGTTCTCCTGGTTGAATCAGTACGGCGGTGCAGAGCGCGTGCTCGAGGTGCTGCACGACATGTACCCCAGCGCGCCCATCTACACCTCTCTGTATCGCCCCGGCGCCCTTCCCGAGGCCTACCGCTCCTGGGACATCCGCACCTCTTTTCTCGACAGGATGCCCATGTCCCATCGCAAGCACCAGCTCTACCTGCCCTGGTACCCGCAGGCCTTTGAGAGTTTCGACCTCAGAGGCTATGACGCCGTGCTCAGCCTCACCAGCGGGTTTGGCCATGGTGTCATCACCCCCTCCAATACCGCGCATCTGTGTTACTGCCTCACCCCCGCCCGCTTTTTGTGGAATTATCACGCCTATATTGAGCGCGAAGGGGTCGGCACGCTGGCGCGGCTGGGGCTGCGCCCCGTCCTGCACCAGCTGCGCCAGTGGGACCGACTGGCTGCCGACCGCGTGGATCAGTTTGTGGCCATCTCTCGCACCGTCCAGAAGCGCATCCAAAAGGTGTATCGCCGGGAGTCGACGATCATCTATCCTCCCGTGGCGACGCAGCCCAGCGAACAGGTGCCGGAAGACTATTATCTGGTGGTATCTCGGCTGATCCCCTACAAGCGCATCGACTTGGCGGTTAAGGCCTTTAATCAGCTGGGGCTGCCACTGCGCATCATAGGCGATGGCCGCGATCGCGCGATGCTGGCGCAAATGGCAGAGGAGAATGTGCAGCTGCTGGGCTATGTGGGCAGTGACGCCGAGGTGAGGGGACAGATGGCCCGTTGTCGAGCGCTGCTCTTTCCCGGAGAGGAGGACTTTGGCTTGACGCCGGTGGAGGCCATGTCGGCCGGCCGCCCCGTTATCGCCTTTGCGGCGGGCGGTGCGCTGGATACCGTCATCGAAGGTGAGACGGGGGTGTTCTTCTACGAGGCCACGCCCGAGTCGCTGGCAGAGGCTGTGCGCAGATTCGAGACCATGTCCTTTTCCCCATCTGTCCTGCACGCCCACGCGGAGCAGTTCGGAATCCCCCGCTTTCAGCGCGAACTGGATGCGGCTTTGGAGGCGCTGGTTCGGCGAGTGCGCGCCTGACACAGCAAGAGGACAGCAGAGGGCCGTGACATCCGTCACGGCCCTCTGTTGACAGCCAGGGTGTATCAGACAAAGCGCTCGCAGCGGCCGTTCACATAGAGCACACAGGCCCGTTCGATGGGCTGTAGAGCATCATGCCGTTGGCAAAGGGCTGCAGGCCCCCAGCCAGGGCCCGCTCCTCCTCGGTTGCTCAGCTCAGTGCATCGCGCAACCCGGCCGTGTTGGGCCAGGCCTTGATAGCCGCTCTGGGCCTCAGGCCGCCCGCGGGTCTCCCTCCGGAGGTCCCCACCAGGCTTCGAAAAAGGCACGGATGTTTTCCAAGGGATAGCCCCGGTTGAACTCGGCCTGGCCGATCACGCCGCCGTGACCATCGTCAAAAGCCGCGCGCACGCGCCCCACTGCCGCCCGCACCTCCTCCGGCGTCCCAAAGGGGAGAATGTGCTGGCGGTCCATCTCGCCCCAAAAGGTTATCTTGCCGCGATAGCGCCGCGCGATCTCTTCCATGGGCATGGTAAAGAGCTGCGAGTTGATGGCGTCCACACCTATCTCGATCAGGTGCTCGTAGAGGGGCATGATATAGCCATCCGAGTGCATGAACACGTACTTGCCTGCGGCGTGCGCCATCTCACAATAGTCGCGATACAGCGGTTTAAAGTAAGTCACCCACATCTCTGGCGAGATCAGCAGTGAGTTGACAGCGCCCCAGTCATCCATAAAGGACACCGCATCCACATCGGTGCGGACCACATGGGAAAGATGCTGCAGGTAAAAGTCGTGGATCATCTCCAGCAGCTGCAGCACCTGAGGCACGCCCCAGGCAAGGTCCATGTACACGTTCTCTGTGCCACGCACAAACTGCAGGCGCTCAAAAGGCCGCGGATTGCCCAGGTGGATAAACCGGTCGCTGGCAGCGCAGGTACGATTGACCTCCTCAAAGCCACGACCGAGGAGCTCCCAGGGAGGCTGCCAGTGGTCGAGCTGGCGCCAGTCCTCCAATGCAGGATGCTTGACCTCGCCGATCATGCCGGCCTGGATGTTCAGCCAACGGCTGCCCCAGGGATCTGTCCACTCTCCGGGTACATACAGAGGCGATTCATCCACCGGATCCGCATAGCCAGAGTTGCCAAAGTCGGAGGGGTATTGTGCCAGGAGCCCCCGAAGCTCGGCTTCACGTCCAAAAAAAGCGGCCGGCAGCGTCCAAACGTCCCGCGCGGGCCGGTCGACGCTCTCCATGCGCAATGTGCGGATGACTCTTTCGCGCGGTGTCATACCCACGGTATCGGCCTCCCACGGCTCAGCAATTGGGTACCGTGATGATAACATGTAGAGCGCTGCTGTTCAATGGGTTCTGCAGGGGCTGCTTGGTTGGCCGAGCCTCCCCGTTGCGGTATCCTTGCCCGAGGGCACACACGGAGCGAGGAGCCATTCATGCCTGGGACGTTATTGATCGTCGAGTCACCGGCCAAGGCCCGCACCATCGCCCGGCTGTTGGGAAGCGGGTATCAGGTCAAGGCCTCTGTGGGGCACGTGCGCGATCTGCCCGCCCGTACACTGGGTGTCGATGTGGAGAACGGCTTTCGGCCAGAATACGAGATCGCGCCCAGCAAACATGCGCTGTTGACCGAGATACGCGCCGCTGCGCGCGATGCCGAGAGTGTTCTGCTGGCCACCGATCCCGATCGTGAAGGGGAGGCCATCGCTTGGCACGTGCTGGAGTCAGCGCATCTTCCGCCGGAGCGAACCCGTCGCATCACCTTTCATCAGATTACGGCAGAGGCAATTCGGCGGGCGCTGGGGGAGGCCCGTGCCCTGGACGAGGATCTGATCGATGCCCAGCAGGCCAGACGCGTGCTGGATCGCCTGGTGGGGTACATGGTCAGCCCTCTGCTCAGCAGAGCGCTGAAAAAGCCGCTGTCGGCAGGGCGTGTGCAGTCCGTGGCGCTGCGTCTGGTGGTGGAGCGCGAACGTGCCATCCGGGATTTTGTGCCCGTTGAGTACTGGTCGCTGGAGGCAGACCTGCAGCGACGTACGCCTCAGCAGGAGGTTTTCCGCGCCCGCCTGCACAAGATTGCCCAGGCAGATCCCGAGCTCAGAAACAGGGGCGACGTGGATCAGATCCTGGAAAAGCTGCAGGGTGCCGAGTACCGTGTGGCCCAAGTCGTGCCTGGCACTCGTCGGCAGAACCCCCCGCCCCCCTTTATCACCAGCACCCTGCAGACGGCCGCCAGCCAGAGGCTGCATCAGAGCCCCCAGCAGACCATGCGGCTGGCTCAGCAGCTGTACGAAGGCATCGAGCTGGACGGCGAGTCGGTGGGGCTGATCACCTACATGCGCACCGATTCGACGCACGTGGCGCCCGAGGCACAGCAACAGGCCCGCGACTATATCGCCGAGCACCTGAGCAATCGTTACTTGCCTGACCGGCCGCCGCAGTATCGCTCCAAGGTGGCTCTGGCGCAGGAGGCGCATGAAGCGATCCGCCCCACCTCGGTGTACCGCACCCCTGAGGCCATGCGCTCGCGGCTGGATCCGCGGCAGGCGCGCCTGTACGAGCTCATCTGGCAGCGCTTTGTCGCCAGCCAGATGGCCGCTGCACAGTACGCCACACTCACCGTGGACATTGTGGCTGCGCAGGACTTATTGTTTCGTGCCAACGGGCAGCGTTTGATCTTTGCCGGGTTCTTGAGCGTCTATCGGAACGAGGAGGACGAGGGGCAGGAGGAGCGCTCTCTACCCGATCTCCAGGCGGGCGAGATCGTTGACCTGCTCCAGCTGCTGCCCGACCAGCACTTTACACAGCCACCGCCTCGCTTTACCGAGGCCAGCCTCGTCAAAGAGCTCGAGGCGAATGGTGTGGGGAGACCCTCTACCTATGCCAGCATCATCAGTGTCATCCAGCAGCGTGAGTACGTTCAAAAGACCAGGGGGACGCTGGCTCCCACCGAGCTGGGCTTGATCGTGTGCGATGGCCTGGTGGCCTCCTTTGCCGATGTGATGGACGTGGGCTACACGGCTGCCATGGAGGCACGTCTCGATCAGGTGGCGGCGGGGAATTTGACCTACCGGGCAATGCTGGGAGACTTTTATGGACCCTTTGCTCAGGCAGTGGCCGACGCCAGCCCATTGCTGGCAACTGCCGTAACCAACTCGCTCCAAGCCTCAGTGTCGCTCGCTGATGAGGAGCGGGTCTGTCCCCAGTGTGGACGGCAGTTACAGGTCAAACTGGGCAAGACGGGCCTGTTCCTCGGATGCGAGAGCTATCCCGAGTGCCGTTACACGGCGGATCTGGAGAACGGCCATCCGCGACAGACGAGGGAGCTCTTTGCCGAGGGAGAGGTGTGCGAAAAGTGCGGCGGACGGATGAAAATTATCCAGCATGGCAAGAGCCGCTTTTTGGGGTGCGAAAACTATCCCACCTGTCGCAACACCCGTCCCGTGCTGAGTGAACGCATCAGGCAGCTTGCCGCTGAAACAGCATGTCCGCAATGTGGCCATCTCCCTCTGGAGCCGAAATCCGGTCGCTATGGTGAGTATCTGTATTGCCCTGCCTGTGAAAGCAACCATTCCCTCTACAAACTCGGTGTGGCTCCACGGCGCGGCCAAGGCGCAGGGCGAGATGACGTTGGTGCAACCGCTCCCCCTGGGGAAGGCGTGGCTTGTCCGGCTTGTGGGGCAACCGGATTGGAGCGACATGACGGGCGCTATGGCCCCTACTATCACTGCGCCGCCTGCGGCAAGAACGTGGCGGCCAGCAAGATGGGCGGGCCGGGAGTCCAGGAGGGATTGAGGTCTCGTCCCGCTGGGCGCACCGCCAGGCAGGGGCGCCGCAGGCGCTCTGCACGGCGCAGCACTCAAGGGTGAGAACAGAGAACGGGGCAGCCGTACGGCTGCCCCGTTGAGTTGGTCAGCAAGTAAACCTTACTTGACCTGCACCGTCGCGCCGGCCTCTTCGAGCTTGGCCTTGGCGGCGTCAGCGGTTGCCTTGTCGACGCCCTTGAGCACCTCAGAGGGGGCCTCATCAACCACGGCCTTGGCCTCACGCAGGCCCAGGGTCGTGAGCTCGCGAACTGCCTTGATGACCTGAATCTTTTGGTCACCGGCGCCCGTGATCACCACGTCGAACTCGGTCTGCTCTTCGGCCTCTTCAACGGCTGCTGTGGCAACGGGGCCCGCTGCCGCGACGGCCACAGGGGCCGCGGCGCTCACGCCAAACTTGTCTTCCAGAGCCTTGACCAGCTCAGCGAGCTCCAACACGGTCATGTTGCCGATGGCGTCGATCAGTTCTTGCTGCGTCATCCTTCGATCCTCCCGTAATCATCCCGTTCAGGGTAGTGTATGGTGGTATTGCTACCGTACGTTCTGCCTAGGAAGCCGAACCCTCGAGCTGTTCCGCTCGCGCGTTCAACACGTTCAAGATGCCCCGCACCACGGCCGCCAATGTGCCGGCCAGGCCGGAGATCGGTGCCTGGATGCCACCCAACACCCGCGCCAGGAGAACCTCACGCGACGGCAGATCAGCCAGCGACTGGATCTGCTCAGCGGTGGCGAGCTTGTCACCAACGATGCCGCCCATGATCTTGAAGCGCTCATTGCTGGTACGCGCAAACTCGTTCAGCGTGCGCGCTGTTGCAGCGATGTCGTCGTACACAAAGGCTACCAGGTTGGGACCGCTCATCAGGTCGTCGTTCAGGGGCAGGCCCTTGTCTTGCAGGGCGCGCTGCAGCAGGGTGTTTTTTACCACTGCCACTTCGCTGCCGTTCGCGCGCACCTGCCGCCGAAAAGCGGACATTTGCGCCACGTCGATCGCTGTAAACTGCGACCAGATCAGCACCTGCGACCGTCCGAGCATGTCACTGTACTCTTGAACCAGCTGCTCTTTTTCGGTACGTGTCAGAGCCAAAGTATATCACCTCCTCCAAACAAAAATGGGTCTCGCGCCATAGGACGGCAAGACCCAGTAAGGTGCTGATGTCTTTGCCTCGGCAGGGATACTGATTAAGCGCTGTACGCCCCTGCTGTCTATGGCAGATTCGGAACACTTATGCGGTTGTAGAACCAGGTATCAGCCGGCCCGCAAGGACGTTGCGGTCTGCACATGCAGTGGCAGGCCAGGGTTGATGGTCGAAGTGAGCGTTACGCTCCGGATATACTGCCCACGAGCGGCAGAGGGACGGGTGGCAACCACTGCGTTCATCACCGCCGTCAGGTTCGCCATGATCTCGGCTTCGCCAAAGCTCAGCTTGCCGATGGGAATGTGCAGGTTGGCGGTACGGTCGGTGCGGAACTCGACACGCCCCTGCTTGAGCTCATGAATAGCCCGGCCGATGTCCTCCGGGGGCACCACCGTGCCGGTACGCGGGTTGGGCATCAGGCCACGGGGACCCAGCACACGGCCCAAACGGCCCACCTTGCCCATCACCTG
>JAAYED010000058.1 GCA_012728955.1 Chloroflexota bacterium | reverse complement strand
GTCCAAGGCGATCCCCTCTGCAAGGCGTCGGATCACCGTGGCGGTAGAGTTGATCGAACCCAGAGTGGCGTGGTCGACACCAAAGATCACCTGCAGCACAAAGGGATGGTCATACCAGGTATAGGTCGTGCTCCACGGATCGGTGGGTGGGGCATCATCCGTGGCGCTGCCCGATGGCGAGACGGCGATCAGCGGGCTGAACTTTTGTTCCGAGACGTGGACGGTCAGCTGACCCGACGTGCCGTGCACCGTATAGGTCCGCTCCCGGATTCCAAATGGGAGGCTTGCAAACGCCACCAGCAAGGGCATGGAAAGAACTCCTTGTATAGGTGGGCTATCGATTACCAGTCATCGGGGCGCGGCACACGCCGGCGGCGGATGCTTTGGCTGCGCTGCCCTTTGGCATATCGCCGTCGCGCTCGTTGGGCCGCACTTGGCCGCGTTGGCACCCGCGGTCGTACAGGCACCAGCGCGCTGGCCAGGAGCATCTGAAAGCGCTGCAGTGCCTGTTGTCGATTCTGCCACTGGCTGCTGCTCTCCTGGGAGACGATGTGCAGCACGCCGTTGCCATCTACCAGCCGTGACAGTCGATGTCGGATGCGCTTCTTTTGTATGCTCGACACGCTGGGGCTGGCCTCCAGATCGAACAACAGCTCGACACGAGTAGATGTCTTGTTCACATTCTGCCCGCCCGGTCCTCCTGAGCTGGAGAACTGCCAGCTCAACTCGGCAAGCGGAATTGCGAGCTCGTCATCGATCTCCAGAGCAGCCTCGCTCACGCCGATGCCTCTGCCCACTCGAGCAACTCGTCCACCGCCGGTGGCCTATCCCTCAGCTGCAACCTGCTCGCGCGCCCCGCATAGGCGCGTTCGACCCATGGTGCCAAAGCCGCATTGCCGCCAGTCGCCAGCAGCATCGCCCGGGGCGACCCCAGCGCGGCTGCCGTCACCGCCAGGTCAAAAGCCCGCGCTTGGGGAACATCCAGCCAGCGCAGGTACGTTTCATCATCGTTCAAATCCATGCCGCTCAGGTCGATACCAAGCCTCAAATCCAGTGGTACCAACGCCGCTGCCATGGCAGCCCATAGCCCTCCCAGACCCTTGCCGATCACCAAAGGGCACTGGCCCTGGCCGCCGAGATGCTGGTACAGCGTCAACAAATCGCTCACCTGCTCACCGGTTGCGCAACGGTTAAAGGTGGCCCAGTACCAGTCAGCGTCCAGGCGAGTGGAAGCGTCCACGGGAGTGGTGCGGGCAAAGGGCTCGGGAACCCATACGTCATAGGCCTTTTCCAGCAGGGCCGAAAGCAACGGAGCGGGCTCACCCAACAGGTCCGTGCACGCTTCAAGGCCCAGAGCATCCACCAGAATGGCTCGCCTGCCGGCGTACCGGTCAGGCAGATAACGGGTGACGTGTATCCGTTCCCCCAGCCCGAGCCTGCCCAACACAACGCGTGTGCGGGTGTATCCGGCCCTGGGCGATGCCGCCACGGTCTCTTCAAATACCGTCTGCTGACAGGGGCGCGGTGTCAAACCGAGCGTATGCATCATCCTGGCCACGTGAATGTCGCGTGCCTCCCAGCTGCCATCCAGCGCCGGGGCGAGCCGGTGCTGCCTCTCCTCGGCGGACGCACGCCACACGCGGGGCAGCCTGTTGGCATCGGGTACCCACTCGGGCAGCTGACCGCTGGGAAATACGCGCAATTCGCTGTCTGGTTGGACCGGAACGCTCGTCTCGACGGCGTCCGCCTCATCCAGGCCGAACCAGCGTGCGAACCAGCGGTAAACCGGAGCACGGCTGTCCGCGTTATAGTTGTGCCCTGCATCGATCTGGACGTGTCCCAGCCGTTCCGTCTGCCCATAGAGCGCATAGATGCTGCGGATCGCGGGGTACTCGACTGTCGGCGTGTTGCAGGTCCAGTCGCCCGTTGCCGAGACCATGAACATCGGTCGGGGGGCGGCCAGCGCTGCGATCTCTACATTATAGGTGTCCACCCGAAGGCCCGGCAGGTTCTCGCAGCGGCAGCCCCCCTGCATGTGTGCAGAGATCATGTTGACCGGCGCCGACACCGCGATTCGGTCGTCCATGGCATTGAGCAACAGTGCCTGTGAGGCCCCACCCGAGGCACCGGTGCATCCGATGCGACTGCTGTCGACCTCTGGTAAGCCGTCCAGATACGCCAGTGCCGTCAGCCCAGTCCACAGGTGAAAAGTGAGCGAGGAGAGGCCCCATAGAGCGCCACGTCGGGAGCTCATGTGATGATCCGGGATTTGCAGGCTGTCGTTGTAGCCGGCCATGTCATAGCTCAGGGCAAACATGCCCATGCGGGCAAAGGTGATGCAACGTGCACGCACCGATCCCGAGTCGCTGTGCTCCAGGCGGCCGGCAGTCCAATGGCCGTGAGGGTTAAGAATGGCCGGCGCAGGCGCTGTAACTCCCACGGGGCAATAAAGGTTACCGGTGCACAAAAGCCCGGCGGCGTTGAGCAGGGCGATACGATCGACCGTATAGCCAGGGCCCTCACCGGCGCGGACGCGATAGACCCGTTGTGGTCGCAGGTCAGGGCGGGGGAGCAACCCTGTGATTACCGCGATGTGCTCGCGCAGCTGAGCGGCACGCTCCTCCCACTGGGCCAGCGTCGGGTATGGCGGAAAGGAGAACACCTGATCGCCCGAGCGATGGGACAGATGTCGTGCGTCGACTGTGACGATCGGTGCGACTGGATGGGTCATGGCGCTCCCTCGCTGCACTCGGATGGCATGTCTGATATTAGTCCGGCCGGGCGTGTGGCGTCAATCGTTTCCGGCGGTAACCGATGGATTGTCTGCCTGACTCCAACCCTAGTGTCGCTGGTGCGCCTTGATGAAATAGAACATATGTTCTATTCTGTGATCACTCCAGGGCAGGACGGGGCAGCGCGATGCAGGATGAACAGATCCGGTTGCTGGTGCGGGCGATCAAGCGCACCATGGAGGAGGATTACGTCTCGCTCCATGGCATGGCCAGGCGCCTGCGGGTATCCCCCAGTCATCTGTCCATGGTTCTCTCGGGCAAGCGCCGTCCGGGCCTGCGGTTTTTGTGGGCCGTGCTGGCACGCTATCCCTGGCTGGGCGAGACGTTGCTCGGTGGAAGAGAGCCTGCCGAACACAAAAAAAGGCCCTCTGGGTCTCGCCCAGAGGGCCCATAGTCACCGTTTGTCCCTAGCGCTTGCGAACCGAAAGCAACGCTGTGGCGATGGCGATCTTGAGCACGTCTGCGCCGATAAAGGGCACAACGCCGAGCGCAAAGGCCTTGCTCAAGCTGCCCGTAAAGCCCGCCAACCAGAGGGTACCCAGGCCATAAATGGCGACCAGAGCGACGGCGCCGCCAGCCACCCGGGCCCACGCTGCGCGATTCCAGCGGTCACACACCAGCCCCGCCAGCATGGCGGCCAGAGGGAAGCTGACCAGGTAACCGGCCGTCGGTCCAGCGAACGCTGCCGGGCCCGCCATTCCGGTGGCGGTATAAGGGGCACCCATCAAAATAGCCTGCAGATACAGGAGCTGTGCTGCCAGGGCATCACGCCCCCCAAGAACAAATCCGCTGAGCACCACCACCAATACCTGCATCGAGAGCGGTACCGGCGAGTTGGGCACCAGGGCAACGAGCCTCGCGCTCAAGGCCGTGGCGGCAGCGAACATGATGATGCGCAGAACACGAACTGCGACCCGCGTATCGAGGCGACGGAGTGACTGGGCGAGCATGCTATCCATCCTTCTCCTGTTAAGATATCGGACCACCGTGCACTATAGCAGAAACGGTCAAGGTCGCAAACCATCTGGTCTCACGTCCATCGGGTTGTTAGCGCCAAAAGAACAGGTGATCCAGATCGATGCGCGTGAGGGTCTCGCTCTCGATGCGGTTGCGCATTTCCACCAGCTGCTGGTGGAGCGGAAGGCCCGTCCAGCGTTCCACGGTGGACTGTCGGCGCGGCACCACAGTGGGCAGGCTGGGCTGACCGCCCGCCAGCAGGGTGCTCACGTCGGCCAACACCCTCTGATTGCGCACCAACGCCACATGATCCTCTTCCACATAGTGTGTCGCAACGTTGGTCGCCCGGCTGGACCACAGGGGCACCTGTCCGTCGCCGGACTGTTCTCCCTGTGCCACATATTCTGGTCGCAGTCCCTCCGGCTGCGTGTCATCGAGATAGATCTGTGTCACCGTGGACATGTGGCAGCCGGCAAAGTTGTACAAAGGCAGCTGGGGATCCGAGTTTCGCATCAGGCGGTGGGTGGCTGCCGCTGTGTTCAGATGTGCTTGCGACAGTCCCTGAATCGGCCAGGCGCGGGCATCGTAGATGTCCCAGTCAAAGGGGTAGACAGGATCCGCGGGAAACTCGTCCGCCGGGGGAGGCAACAGCTGATAGGTAGAGGGCAGCGTGCGCGAGAATCCGGCCAAGTCGTTGCCGGGATTGACGTTCGCCACCAGCAGGTACGGATGCAGCTCTCGAGAGAATGCCAGGGCAGCCACCGCTGCACCGTGCAGCGGCACCCCGATCATCAGCACCTGCTCGATCTGGCGCTCGGCCTCCCGCGGATAGAGTGCCATATAGCAGCGGGCCACCAGGCCGCCCATGCTGTGGCACACGATGGTAAAACGCTTGTCGAGCACACCCGATGACCAGCGCAGGATGGCAGCGTGCAGCCGGTGGGCCGTGACGACAATGTTGTGCCGCCAGTCGTAAGGGAACTCGAGCAGCTGCGAGCGGCGTGCCAGCGTTTCGATCAGGGGCAGATAGGTCATCTTTTCGATGCCAAAGGGTACCACTTCCACTTCTGGGTTGGCATCATCCCTGCCGTCGCCATCCAGATCCAGCAGGTTCAACGCACCCTGCACGAGCAGGGCTGGATTCAGCCAGAGCAGCGCGCTCTTGCCCCTGGTGCTGCCCAACAGGGATCCCATGATGCCGGGGATGAGGATGGTCGATCGCTGGGATGCGTCATCCTCAATGGGCTCCAACAAGGCGTGCAGATTGGCGCTCTCCCGCCCGCCAAAGGCCGAGGCCAGCAGCGTGTCAACGGTGCTGGCCCAGGCGCTCTGGTGGACCCTTTCTGGCAACAGGCTTTCAGTTTGCGACAGCAGCCAACGAATCCAGCTGCTCGTCAACTCTGGCATCTCCATACTCCTCTGGCGGCGAGGTCGGTCGGGTCGCAGCGCCGGAGCGCGGCCCTACTCCTCAGACTCGCTCTCCGGCTCGGCATGACTCTCCAGCCGACGGAGCAGTTCCTCCACAACCGCAGCGCCGATGTGATCGACGCTCTCAAAGAGCACCTCACCCCGTTCGCCGGAGAGAATCTGCCACAGGCTGCGTGCCAGCTCTTTGCCCTGCGGTGTACGCTCCAATGCCTCGAGCATATCGGCCACATCGGTGTCCAGCGCCTCGCCTCCGGCCGCCTGCACCAGCGCTTCAATCAGCGGACGAAAGCGCGTGATCACGGCCGCCGCTGCTGTGGACCGTGTGTACGACTGGCGCGTTTGCAGCCGCCAACGGGTCAACTCTTCGGTGTCCTTCCTCGCGGAGGCGACTCGCTGCAAGAGGTAGTAGATCTCCCAGGGGACACCCTGCGTTCCGCTCATGGCGATCTCCAGCGCGCGCTCAGCGGCGGATCGCGCCTCCTCCAGACGCTCCTGCTGCAGCAGGAACTCGGCGTAGCTGGCATGGGTGATGGCCAGCAATCCCGCTGCTCCGTGTTCCTGATAGAGCGTGATGGCTGCGGTAAGGTCAGCCTCGCAGGCTGCCGGCTGTGCCAACTGTGAGGCCACGCTGGCTCGTTGTGCCAGCAACTGGCCCTCCACCAGCCACTGATCTCCCTGGCGCGCGTATTCGATGGCGCGGGTGAGGTGTGTCAGAGCCTGTGGCGCCTCTTGTGGGGTACGCATGGCGATGGCTGCCAGCTGGTTCTCGATCGCCGCCAGGCCCTCCAGATCGCCAGAGGCCGTGCGGATCTCGTGGGCGCGGTTGAGCGCATCCCGGGCGCCCTCGGCGTTGTTCCGCCTCAAGGCAATGGCGGAGGTTCGCATATACAAATCAGCCTTGAGCGCGGGCTCGTCCAGTCCCTCCAGGGCGCCAAGGGCGCGCTGGCAAGCGCGTTCCGCCTCCTCCAGTTGGCCCAGCTGCTGGTGCACGTCCACCGTGCGGCCGAGGATATCGGCTCGCAGCATCCGGGTGGGAGCCGTGGCGTCAAAGGGGTCCAGCAGCTCCAGCGCCTGTGTCAGGCTGCGCAAGGCCACATCGGCGTGCCCCGAGGAGCGCAGCACCTGGCTCAGATCTCGCAGGACGCGCACCCGATCCAAACTCGCCTCGGTGCCCTTGTAATCCACCCCGTCGGGGCGCTCAAAGCGGACCGCCAGCTGGCTGAGCAGATTGCCTGCCTGTTGCACCTGGCCGGCGGTCATCAGCGCCTCGGCTTGTTGCAGGGCAACCGACACGCCCTGGCGCGTCCAGGGGCCCTCCGCGGGCAGCAGGGCTTGGGCAGCGGCCCCTACAGCCGCGGTGGCGCGATCGGATTCCCCCTTCAGGCCCAGCTCGCCCAACAGGGCGTTGTAGACCTGCAGATAACTGATCGCCGCCGGAATGTCGCCCGAAGCGAGAATTTCGTCTGCCCCACGACGCTGGTTGCCGAGATCACGATAGAACAGGGCAGGGCCCTCTGCCTGCAGTGTGCCGGCAGACTTGAAGATCCAGGACATCAGGCCAAACGCGTGGCTATAGTGCTCGGTGTCCAGCTCTGAGCGACGGGATGCAGTGAGCCGTTGCAGCGCCCAGCGTTGGAGTGCCGGATGCATGCGTACCATGGGAATGGTAAGCACGGGCACGGGCTCATCCCAAACGAGCCCCGCCTGCTTCAGCGGACCTGACTGCGCGACCCACTCTTCTCGGGTAATGCCGATGATCTCTGGGCCAAGGTTCTCTACAAAGCCACCAACCATCACTCCCAGGTCGGGAAGGTGGCTCTTCAGGGGCTCCTGCAGGTTGGCCACGAGGGCATCCATCGCCATATCCAGCCCGCGATTGCGATACTGACCGTCTCCAGAGCGCAGGCCGGGTGCCCTGGTAACCAGACGGTCGGCCATCTCTTGAAGGGACGCAGCTCCAGTGGCGGCCGAGGTGCAGGCCAGTGCCAGCGGGTTGCCGCCGAACCAGGCCACCAGTTCCTCCCAGGTGGGGGCTGCCTCGGGGCGGCCAGCCTGTCTGTCCAGGGCGAGCCCCAACTGTGTGGCCTCAGCCGCCTGCAGTGGGCCCACATGGTAGTTGCGCACCCGCGCCAGCCTGCGGGCGCTGGGGGGCAACTCGGGCCCGTCACTGAGCACACATAACATGCTGGGCGCGCTGGCGGCGATGCGGTTCGCCATCTGGTACCACTGGATCATGGCCTGCTGGTCAAGCGCTTGCGCCCCGCCGTACAGGATGGCACCTGCATCATCCCACACAATCAGAGTGCGCGTTTCCTGTAGAGCCTTTTCCAGGGCGGGCAGGGTGTCCTCGGTGAGTTTGAGCTTGCCAGCCAGCAGGCAGTGGCTCAGGTCGTACAGTGCCGCCTCGGGTACGCCGGACTTGCCGAGGCTGGTGTACACCACTTGCTCAAAGGCGCCGCTCTCTAAAAGGTCGCGCGCGATGGCGACCAACAGCGCCGTCTTGCCCATGCCTTCATAGCCCGTTATCCACACTGGTGCATTCTCCCCGGCACTGAACAGTGCCAGCAGTTCGGCGCGTTCGGTGGCGCGGCCGATCAAGCCGAGCCTGGGCGCTGCGGGCAGCGCACCGGGGTCTCCAGCGGGCAGAGCAGACTGTGGATTGAGCAACGTTGGCCTCCGGATTGGGTATTTTGGACACGGAATCGGTCAAACTTGGGCCATTATACCGGATCCGGAGCCTTTTGCTAAAGACTTTGCGATGGACTATGATAGAGGGCCAGTGAATAGCAAGACCAAGGGGTGCCAGCGCCATGGCGCAAGAGTTTATGGACAATTCCGGTGCCTTTGACGATTGGTTGGAAGAGGATTTTGAACGCTTCCAGTCTACCGAGCAAGGTTCCCTGATCGAGCTGCCCGTGCTGGCGTTGCGGGATGCCGTCATGTACCCGCACATGATGGTCCCGCTGCTTGTCGGGCGGAGCACATCCCTCAGCGCCGTTGAGGCTGCCATGGAGGGGGGCAGGCGGATGATCGCGCTTACGCAGCGCGATCAGCAAGTGGAAGAGCCCGGCGAGAGCGACCTGTACGAGATCGGCACCGAAATCGTCATCGGGCGCCGCCTGCGCATGCCGGATGGCTCTGCGAGTATCTGGGTACAGGGCCAGCGCCGTGTCAAGGTGAACCGCTTTCTCCAGCATACGCCCCACCTGACAGCAGAGGCCACCGCGCTGGAAGACCATTGGGAAAAGTCGCTGTCGACCGAGGCTCTGATGCGTGCCGTTTTGGCGCTCTTTGAGAAGGTCGTTCAGCTGAGCCATAACCTGCCCGAGGACGCCTATGTGGCCGCTGTGAACGCCGAGGAGCCGGGGCTGCTGGCTGACCTGGTGGCCTCCATCATCGATCTGGACGTCCCCCGTCGGCAGGAGCTTTTGGAGGAGCTGGACGCCACCCGGCGCCTGGAGCATCTGAGCATCGAGCTCGCCACAGAGCTGGATGTGCTCGAGCTGGAGAACCGTATCCAGTCTCAGGTGCAGGAAGGCATCGACAAGGGGCAGCGGGAGTACTTTTTGCGCGAGCAGATCCGCGTCATGCAGGATGAGCTGGGGGAGGGGGACCCCTTTGTAGAAGAGGTCAAAGACCTGCGTGAGCAGCTCGAGGGGCTGGCGCTGCCCGAAGAGATCGAAAAACGCGCCACGCGTGAGCTTCACCGTCTGGAGGGCCTTTCCTCCGCCTCGCCCGAGAGCGGCATTATCCGCACCTATCTTGACTGGATCATCTCGCTCCCATGGTCCCAGCAGACGGAGGACAGTCTGGATCTGGAGCAGGCACAGCGCATACTCGACGAGACGCACTTTGGGCTGCCCAAGGCCAAGGAGCGCATCCTCGAGCACATGGCCGTTCGCCAGCTGGCTGCGGACAAGATGAAGAGCCCCATCCTCTGTTTTGTGGGGCCTCCTGGCACGGGCAAGACCTCCCTGGGACGGTCGATCGCCAAGGCCCTGGGGCGCAGCTTTGTGCGCGTGAGCTTGGGCGGTATTCGAGACGAGGCCGAGATTCGCGGGCACCGCCGCACCTATGTGGGCGCGCTGCCGGGCCGTATCATCCAGACCATGCGTCGCGCCGAGACGATCAACCCCGTGTTCATGCTGGACGAGATCGACAAGCTCGGCATGGACTTCCGGGGCGATCCGGCGGCGGCGCTGCTGGAAGTGCTCGACCCGGAGCAGAACGCGTCGTTCTCCGACCACTACCTTGACGTCAGCTACGACCTGTCGCAGGTGCTGTTCATCACCACGGCGAACGACATCGACCCGATCCCCCCGGCGCTGCTGGACCGGATGGAAGTGATCGAATTCCCCGGCTACACCGAGGATGAGAAGATCAGCATCGCGCGGCGGTTTCTGATCCCGCGCCAGTTGGAGCAGCACGGGCTGGAAGGACAGCGCATCCGCTTCGACACCAGTGCGCTGCAAGAAATCATCCGCTCGTACACGTATGAGGCGGGCGTGCGCAACCTGGAGCGCGAGATCGCGAAGGTCTGCCGCAAGCTGGCGCGCCGCCTGGCAGAGAACAATCCGTTCCCACGCCGCATCACTGCCGAGAGCCTCGACAAGTACCTCGGGCCGCCGCAGATCATCTCACCGCTGGCCGAGGAGCGCGACGAGGTCGGCGTGGCGACGGGGCTGGCGTGGACCGAGGCGGGCGGCGATCTGATGGCGATCGAGGTCACGTTGCTGCCGGGCAAGGGGATGCTGATGCTCACCGGGCAGTTGGGCGACGTGATGCAGGAATCGGCGCAGACGGCGTTGAGCTATGTGCGATCGCGGGCGGCGCAGTTTGGGATCGACTCGGAAGACTTCGAGCGGCTGGATATTCACGTTCACCTGCCGGAAGGCGCGATCCCGAAGGATGGGCCGTCAGCCGGGATCACGCTGGCAACTGCGATGTTCTCCGCGCTGTTGCAGAAGCGGGTGCGGCGCGACGTCGCCATGACCGGCGAGATCACCTTGCGCGGGAACGTGCTGCCGGTTGGCGGGCTGCGTGAAAAGATCCTCACGGCGCACCGGCTCGGCGTGAAAAAGGTCCTGTTGCCCAAGCGCAACGAAAAAGACCTGGTCGAGCTTCCGCCACGTCGCAAGCTGCGCGGGCTGGAGCTGGTGCTGGTTTCGCACATGGACGAAGTGCTCGAGCATGCGTTGCTCGATCCGTTGGAGGATGGGCGCGCTTCTCCGGCGTCGTAGGCGAGCATGGACGGGGGGTCAGGGATGGCGACGAATCGCAGCAACGTAGTGAAGACAGCACAGTTCCAGGCAGTCGATCGCGAGCAGCGGCTGGACGAGGAAACGATCCTGCGCCTGCTGGCTTCTGGCCGGACGGCGACCGCCGACTGGCTGCCCGGCCGTGCCTCGATCGTGGACATCGCGGAAACGCTTGCTGGGATGGCGAACGCGCGGGGCGGAATCCTGGTGCTGGGCGTCACGCCGCGCGCGGACCGGCCGGTCGGCGTAGACGACGCGGAAATGGCGGTCAATCGCGTGCTGGAAGCGGCGCTGTCGATCACCCCGCCGTTGATTATCCCGCTGCCGCAGGTGGTGTACGTCAAGGGCGCGCCGATGGTGGCGGTGGTCGTGCCGCGCGGGATGCCGCACATCTACGCGCTGGACGGCCGCTACCTGACGCGCGACGGCGCTCGCAACGTGCCATTGCTCCCCCAGCGACTGCGCCGCTTGCTGCTAGAGCGCGGTGATGTCTCGTTTGAGTCCGAACCGGCGCGGCTGGCGCGGCGCGAGGACCTTGACTGGGAGCAGGTCGAGCAGTACGTCGCCGGGCTGAGCGGGATGGGGGGCGTGTCGGCGGAGCAGGTGCTGATCAAGCGCGGCTGCCTCGTGTATCGCGACGGAGAGTTGCGTCCCACCAACGCCGGAATCCTGCTGTTCGGCAAGGATCCGCAGCAGTTCCTGCGAGGGTCCGACATTACCGCCGCACGCTTCGCCGGGACCGAGATGGGCGACGTGTTCACCCGACAGGACCTGACCGGCACGCTGCCGCAGCAGATCCGCCGCGCCGAAACGTTCCTGGTG
>JAAYED010000057.1 GCA_012728955.1 Chloroflexota bacterium | reverse complement strand
GGCTGCTTACCCATAAAATCTTCACCGGTGGATTTGAGCCAGCGCTCACACTCCTGAACGGTCTACATGAGCTGCTGCGCCACCTGCGGCGTGGCCGCCCTGTCCAGCATGATGTGCTCGGCCCCCAGCAGTTCACTCGTCTCGGCCAGGATCACCCTGGCACCCTGCGCCACCATCAGGTCACTGAAGGCCCCCATGGCCGGATTCGCAGCCATGCCCGAGGTCGCATCAGAGCCACCACATTCCAGGCCGATAGTCAAGCCGGATACGGGGCACAACTCACGCGCCTGCCCCTGCACGCGGGTACGCATCTGCTGCGCCAGCACCACTCCGCGCTCCACCGTGCGTAGCGTGCCGCCCAGCTCCTGGATGGTCAACAGCTCCACCGGGTTGGGGCCGACACTGGCCAGCTCCACCAGCCTGCGGGCGTTGAGCGTCTCACAACCCAGGCTTACAACAATCGTGCCGATCACATTGGGGTGTTGCGCATATTGGGCCAACAGCGTGGTGGCTAGCGCGATATCGCCCTCGGTTTCCCCACAGCCCCCCGTGTAATTGAGCAGAGCGCTGCCGCTCACCTGCGCGGCGAGCCGTGTAGCAGCATGCTGCGCGCACCCGCAGGAGGGGATAATCGCGATCAGGTTGCGCACGCCCACCGAACCATCTGGACGCCGAAAGCCGAGAAAGGAGTCTCCCATCAGCGCGCCGCTCCTCTCACACTCTTGAGGTTGTGAACATGTACATGCTCGCCCGGAGCGATGTCGCGGCTGGCGATGCCAATGCTGGCACCATATTTGACGATCACCTGACCCTGGCTGATCGGCACCAGGGCGACCTTGTGTCCAAAGGGAATAGGCTCGCGGGTGGTCACATCCACCACTGTACCGGCGTTGAGCGCCACAGGGGTCCCGCTGGGCAGGTCACGCAGCGCTACACCTACCGAGTCGTCCACATGGATCAAGAGCGTATTGGACATGCCGTCCTCCGGATACGAAATCAGGTGACATTCTAGCATGGCCGGTCCAGTCTCGAAAATCCATGGGCTTGGCGATGCACTGTGCTCACGGTATGATCTGTTCGTGTGACATTCACCAAGAGCAGGTAGACCATGGCAGTGATGTCCCCGCACGAAATGGCATTCCTGGCGGCAGAGCATGCCCGCCTGCAGACCGAACTGACCCGACGGGGCCTCGACACGGAGGCGTACCCTGCCAGCCTGCCGGCAGGTTTGCCCAACGGCACGGCCGCCGCCCGTGCCTGGCCCATCCAGGGCATCTTGAAATATCACGGCCTGGCGAACTGGGGGCTCCGCACGGCGTACCTGCCCAGCATCTCGGTGAACAATGACGCAGCCTGCACGCTGACGGTGGTTCAGTTTGATACCACGCTTCTCACTGACGAGGTGATCATCAACGGCACTATACCTGATGAGCACGCCGTGGAGCGGGTCAGGCGGACGCTCGACAGGGTGCGTGCGCTGGCCGGGATTCAGACGCGGGCGCGGGTTACCTCGGCCAATCGCACGCGAGCCTCACGGGTTGGCAAGGGGCTCGGCACCAGCGCTTCGGCCTCAGCAGCGCTGGCCATGGCCGCCATCGCCGCCACACTCGGTCCCGACCTGGCAATGAACCGCCGTTTTCTGAGCTGTCTGGCGCGATTGCTTGCCGGTTCCGGCTGTCGCAGCGCCACCGGCGGGCTGTCGTTGTGGCTGTCTCATCCGGGCATCAGCCACGAGGACAGCTATTCCCTGCGCATCGATCGCCAGCACCAGCTACGGGATCTGGCGCTGATCACGATCCCGATCGATTCGAGAGTGGGCATCGTCACCGAGGCGGCCCACCGCGAAGCGCCCCAGAGCCCCTTTTTTGTTCCCTGGTGCAAGAGCCGCGTGGATGAAGCGCTGGCCTGCATCGATGCAGCCCTGGCGGGCGACTGGCAGACGCTGGGCCGCTGGGCAGAGCTGGACAGTATCCGCCTGCACGCCGTCACGATGACAGGCAGCTTGGAGAACAAGCTCTTTGCCTGGGAGCCGGAGAACATCACGCTCTTTCGAATGTGTAACGACCTGAGGGCGGCGGGGATCCCCGTGTACGCCAGCACCGACACCGGCCCCACCGTCGTCCTGCTGACCGCACGGGCTCATGCCCGTGCGGTGGTTGCTGCCGTACAGGCACTGGATCTGGGCCTGGAGACAGTGGAAGGTGCCGTAGCTGGCCCTGCCGAGCTGGTTTCGCCCGAAGCTGCCCTGGCAGAACTCGAGAGCCACACGGGCTGAGCGCCCCTTTTTTTGCGACAGGAGGCAACCTCGATGGATCTGCTCAATCGTAAAGCCATCGTCACCGGTGCGGGAGTTGGGATCGGCCGAGAGGTGGCCTTGGAGCTGGCGCGGCAGGGCGCCGATGTGATCCTGCACTATAACTCCAGCGCTGCCGGGGCCCAGAGCGCGGCAGAGGAGATCGCGCAGATGGGCCGCAAGGGCGCGGCCCTCGCCGCTGATCTCGCTTCTGTCGCCGAGTGTGAGGCCCTGGTCGACAGGGCAGTCTCGCTGCTGGGCGGCCTCGATATCCTGGTGAACAACGCCGGCCGCACCGACACCACCCCTTTTGAGCAGGTCACACCGGAACTTTATGACCGGCTGATGGCCGTCAACCTGCGTGCCCAGTATTTCATGGCCCAACGTGCCCTGCCCTGGTTGACCGCCTCCCAGGGTACGATCATCAATTTGACCTCAGTGCACGCCCTGGCATCGATGCCCCATCATACGGTGTACGAGGCCACCAAGGGCGCCATCGCCGCGTGGACTCGAGGCCTGGCCATTGAGCTGGCTCCCCGGCACATACGGGTCAACGCGGTGGCGCCAGGCGCCATCGAAGTGCCGCGCTTTTTTGAGCGCGACGATTACTCCTCAGAGGGTATGGGCGCCCGCATCCCCTGGGGTGAGGTGGGCTCTCCGCAAGACATCGCGCAGATGTGTGCCTTTCTCGCCTCGGATCGCTCCCGGTACATCACAGGGGCGACCATGGTGGTGGATGGCGGCCTCACGGCGCGCCTCTCGTTGTTCACCTGACAAGGGCATCTTGCCGGCGCCGCGGTTTTGTGCCTCCTCCGCTGCTCTTATATAATGCCCCCTGATTCTGCGCGCCGCCCTCGGCGCCCTGTCCCTCGGCAATGCTGCCACCGCCACCGCTGGTTGCGTGTAAACGCACGTCACACTCCGTGTACATGGCCCTTGGGAGAAGATCGATGATCGTGGAAAAGTTCGGCGGTACGTCCGTTGCCACCGGCGAGCGCATGGCCAATGTTGCTCACCTCGTAGCGCGCTCTGCTCAACAAACGGGAGCCACCCCCGTGGTTGTGGTTTCGGCCATGGCGGGGGTAACCGATCGGCTGCGGCACGCCGCCCGGACCGCCGCCAGTGGCGATGCCCGCACCTATGGGCTGATACGGGACGAACTGCAGCTGCGCCACGACCAGGCCATCAATGACTGTGTCACCGATGTCGATCATGCCCGTGGATTGCGCGCCGAGGTGAGCGCGCTATTGCAGGATTTCGAGCATCTGTGCGCCAGCATTCATACTTTGGGCGAACTCACGCCCCGTGGCATGGATGCCGTGTCAGGGTTGGGCGAGCGGCTTTCGGCACGCCTGGTGGCGGCCGCGCTGCGCAGCCAGGGCTATAGCTCGCAAATGGTCGAGGCGACAGGCCTGCTGGTCACCAACAATCACTTTGGCAATGCCACACCTCTGCTGGAGGAAACAACTCGCCGCGTAAAGGAGGTGCTGCTGCCCCTGCTGGAGCGTGGAACCATCCCGGTGGTGACCGGTTTCATCGGCGCCACCCGCGACGGTGCTACCACCACACTGGGCCGCGGCAGCAGCGATCTGACGGCGGCCATTCTCGGGCGTACGCTGCCCGCCGATCAGGTGTGGATCTGGACCGATGTCAACGGCGTGATGACCGCCGATCCCAACATTGTGCCGGACGCGGCCACCATGCCCAGCATCTCGTACAGCGAGGTGGCTGAACTCTCCTTTTTTGGCGCCAAAGTATTGCACCCGCTCTCCATTCAGCCTCTGGTGGACCCGGGCATTCCGCTCCGCGTACTGAATTCGCTCAACCCCGATCACCCTGGAACGCTGATCACCGGTGCCATCACCAACGGCATGCTCATCAAGGGCATTACCGCCATCCGCGACCTCAGCATCATCACCGTGCAGGGACACGGCATGCAGGGCGTTCCTGGCGTTGCGGCACGGGTGTTCAGCGCCGTGGCGCACAGCGGCACCAGCGTGCTCATGATTACCCAGTCTTCCAGCGAGCAGAGCATCTGCTTTGTGGTACACACTCAAGATGCCGCGGCGGTGGCTGAGCAGGTGGAAGAGGACCTGGCGCACGAGATCAGCCGAGGACAGATCGACGGCGTGACGGTGCAGGATCAGGTGGCCATTGTCGCCGTTGTCGGCGCGGGGATGCGCGGTCAGCCCGGCATCGCCTCACAGGTGTTTGGCGCACTGGCGGAGCACAATATCAGCGTAATCTCGATCGCACAGGGATCGTCCGAGTACAACCTCTCGCTGGTACTCTCCCATGGCGACGTCAATAACGGCGTGCGCGCCATCCACGATCGTTTTGGGCTGGGGCGCTCGCACGGCAACAGCCCGAGGGAGATGTAACAGATGGAACCGCTTCCTGTCGGAGTATTGGGTGCTACGGGTGCCGTGGGCCAACGTTTCATCCAGTTGCTGGCCAGGAACCCCTGGTTTCGCATCACCGCGCTGGCGGCATCGGAGAGATCCGCTGGCAGACGTTTCGGCGAGGCCTGTGACTGGCGCCTCTCGACGGACTGCCCCGAGCAGGTTCGGGATATGGTAATCCAACCGGTTGAGCCAGGCTTGGATTGCGCCATTGTCTTCTCTGCATTGCCCGCCAGCGCCGCCCAGGATGCCGAAGAGCGCTTTGCCGCGGCAGGCTATGGCGTGTTCAGCAACGCCAGCTCTCACCGTATGGAACCCGACGTGCCGCTGCTGATCCCGGAAGTCAACGGAGATCACGCCCAGCTGATCCAGTACCAGCAGGCGCGGCGGGGCTGGGACAAGGGCTTTATTGTAACCAATCCCAATTGCTCCACGGTGGGCCTCGTGTTGGCGCTCAAACCTCTGCACGATGCCTTTGGAGTGGAGCGCGTGCTGGTGACCACCATGCAGGCGGTTTCCGGCGCAGGGTACCCCGGGGTGCCCTCGCTGGATGTACTCGACGGCGTGGTGCCCTATATCGGCGGCGAAGAAGAGAAAATGGTCCAGGAGCCACTGAAGCTGCTGGGCAGTTTCGATGCCGCAAGCGGAACCGTTCGCCCGGCCAGCATCACCATCAGCGCCTCCTGCAACCGCGTGGCGGTGCGCGATGGCCACATGGAGGCTGTCTCCGTGGCGCTGGCCACAGCCGCCTCCACAGCGGACGTGGTTGCGGCGTTGACGGGATTCAAGAGCAGGCCCCATGCCCTGGGTTGTCCTTCGGCCACCGACCCCACCATCCTGGTACGAGATGAGCCCGACCGCCCGCAACCCTTCCGCGATCGCGAAAACGGCCAGGGCATGGCGGTGACCGTCGGGCGGGTGCGTCCCTGCCCCGTGCTGGGCCACAAGATGATGGTGCTGTCGCACAACACCATCCGCGGCGCCGCGGGTGGCTCTATCCTGAACGCTGAACTGTTGCGCGCCCAAGGTGTGCTGTGATGGCCTGGCAGCGCCGAACACTGGCAGAGGTCATGGGGCAGCGGGTCATTTACCGCAATCTGGAGCCGGTAGCCTCCGATCTGCCCGGGTTGGGGCAGCTGTGGTCGGTTGCAGGCTTGCAGGAGTGCACCATCCCACGGAAAACCACCCGCGAGTATGCCCATGTGGTGTGGTTGATCCTTGAGGAGGCACAGCGCCTGCGCGGCTCTGGCCAGCCCATCGAGCGAATGCTCATGATCGGAGACAGCGCCCGCAACGACGGCGCCGTGGCCCGCAACGTAGGGCTTGAACATGCCACCCGGGCCTTTATCGGACTGGATGCGCCAGAGGTCCCCAGGGACTGTACCATCCAGCAGGACGTGATGACGGCCAATCGTTGGGATGCCCTTGAGGACATGCTCCTCTGGCTGCAGGACACGGGCTTTGCCTGCGACGAACGCCTGGCAGTGCTGGTCGATATCGACAAGACGATTATCGGGGCCCGCGGGCGCAACGATCGTATCATCGACCTGGCGCGCGTCCGCGCGGCCGAGAGCACGGCCAGGAGCGCCATCGGAGCCGATCTGGACGTGGAGGCCTTTC
>JAAYED010000056.1 GCA_012728955.1 Chloroflexota bacterium | reverse complement strand
TCGATGGTGATCTCGACATCCTCAGGGTTGACCCCGGGAACCGCGGCGGTAATGATCAGTTCTTCATCCGTGGTATAGACATCCATCGGAAGCTCGCACGACATCTCGGGGCGAGCATTCACCCAGCGGGTGCCGGTGGGCACCAGACTGTCCTCAAACAAGCGATCCATCGCCTCCCTGAGCGTCATCAAGTCCTTGAAGGGCTCCCATCTCGTCATAGCCATGTTCTATATCCTCCGTAATCGTTCCGGTCTGCCTGTTACTTGGCCTCACGCACATTGATCGTCACAGGACCTTGCGCTTGTGGTTTGCTGAACTCGAGCACCAGCACGCCATTCTCCAGCGTGGCGCTCACATCCTCTCCGGCGTCCTCAGGCAGCGTCAGCGTGCGTGAGAACTCGCCGACTCCCAGCTCACGGTTCAGGTAACGACCACCCTTGTCATCGGCCCCGCTCACGGTTCCCTTGACAGTAAGGGTATCGCCGGTACGGGTGATGGTCAGCTGGTCGCGCTCCACACCGGGGAGGGAAGAACGGACCACATAAGAAGACTCGGTCTCGTACATGTCGGTTGCCAGAAAGCCGTCTCGAAACAGGCCGATGTGCTGCCAGGAGAACAACTCGCCGGGAAGGTGCCTGCCGAAAGGCGCTCTACGCGGTCTGCTAACGATACTGTTATCCATCATACTACCTCCATCGATCACACGGGAGCGGGCTGGTACCCCGCCCAGCAGCATGATAGCACAAGAGTCACTGCGTGTCAACAAGGCTTTGCAAGTGTGCATATAAACATTGAGTCTTGTACACTCAAGTTACTTGACAGACATGTGCCTTGCAGCCTATAATGTCCTCGATGCGAACTGGCAGTGTACAGGCCTGCGAGGGCGGTAGAATAGATGGAATACAAAGATTACTATCAGATTCTGGGGGTGGACAAGAGTGCCACCAGCGACGAGATCAAAAAGGCCTATCGTCGGCTGGCGCGCAAGCACCACCCGGATGTGAACCCAAATGATGCTCAGGCCGAGGCGCGTTTTAAAGAGATCAACGAAGCGTACGAAGTGCTGCGCGACTCGGAAAAGCGTTCCAAGTACGATCGCCTCGGTGCCAACTGGCAGCAGTATCAGCAGAGCGGCGGTGATGCCCGCGGCTTTGACTGGAGCCAGTGGTTCTCCGGTGAGGGAGCACGCGCTGGAGGCCAGCGCGTGTATACCGACTATGGTGATCTGAACGATCTCTTTGGTCAGGGCGGTTATTCGGACTTTTTCCAGCGCATCTTTGGTGGACAGGGAGGCTGGAGCGCCGCCGGCCCAACGGCAGGCCGCGATGCCGAGCTGGAGGTAGAAATCACACTGGAGGAGGCCTATCGGGGAGCCACCCGCATCCTGCAGGTGGGGGATCGTAGACTGGAGGTCAAGATCCCTGTGGGGGTGGATACGGGCTCCCGGGTACGCATCGCCGGGGAGGGCTATCCCGGCGCACAGGGGGGAAGGCAGGGAGATCTATTCCTCATCGTCCGAGTCGTCCCACACGACCGCTTCAAGCGGGAGGGCAATGATCTGCACCTCACCTTGCCAGTGGATCTCTACACCATGGTACTGGGCGGTGAAGTGGTGGTGACGACGCTCAAGGGGCGCGTCTCACTGCGCATCCCCGCCGGCACGCGCACCGGGCAGAGTTTTCGCCTGAGGGGGCAGGGCATGCCGCAGCTCCGCCAGGGAGATCGCCTGGGTGACCTGTATGTTGAGGTCTCGCCCATTATCCCGGCGAACCTGACCGAGCGTGAACACGACCTGTTTGCCGAGTTGGCCGCCTTAAGAGGCAACCGGGACAAACAGTCCAATAGCTAGCAGGGTGCGATGACACGCGCACCAGAGAGTTGAGGTGTTGAGATGACATGGGATCCTTTGGATGAACGCCTGCCCGTTGATGAACCGGCCTATGTGATCAGCGTGGCAGCCAGACTGGTTTCCCTGCATCCACAAACGTTGCGCTACTATGAGCGACTGGGCCTCGTGAAGCCCACGCGTACCGAAGGTCGCATCCGGCTGTACTCGCGTCGGAACATCGAGACCCTGCGCAAAATTGCGCGGCTCACCGATGACCTGGGGGTGAATTTGGCCGGTGTAGAGGTGATCATGAACATGACACAACGGGTTGCAGAGCTGCAGCAGGAACTGGATGCGCAACGAGAGAGCGCCAAGCAGGAAATAGAGCGTCTGCATCGACGCATCCAGTACTTGGAAGAAATACTGGGGAGTGCACTGCCGCAGCCCGTGATCAATGTGTCTGCCACTGAGGTTCCTCCCACCGAGCAGATGGGCGGACAGGGCAAGGGACGGCGAGAACGATAATCCACCTTATCGCCAGCAGTAACGATAGAACACGACAGGATCATTGAAACATGACTACCAATATGAATAGATACACCACGCGCGCACAGGAAGCGCTCGTTCAGGCACAAACGTCAGCTACCGAACACAACCACAGCCAGGTACAGCCAGAGCACCTGCTGGCGGCGTTGCTCGATCAGCGCGACGGTGTGGTACCGTCGCTCTTGCAGAAAATGTCCATCGCGCCTGAGGGCTTGCGCGCAGAGCTGGATCGGTACCTCTCCAGTCAACCGCGGGCTTTTGGCGCTGTGCAGAGATACATGTCCTCCGAGCTGGGCCAGGTTTTGGGACGTGCCGAAGCCAAGGCAGCGCAAATGCACGACGAGTTTGTCTCGACCGAGCACCTGCTGATGGGCCTGCTTGGCAGTGCGGGAATGGCCGGCGAGCTGCTCCAGCGCTCTGGGATCACTGAAGAGAGCCTGCTGCGTGCCCTGGCGGGCATTCGCGGCTCGCAGCGCGTTACCGATCAGGACCCCGAGGGCACCTATCAGGCGCTGGAAAAATACGCCCGTGACATCACCGCGCTGGCGCGGGCCGGAAAACTGGATCCAGTGATCGGCCGCGACGAAGAGATCCGCCGGGTTATCCAGGTGCTCTCGCGCCGCACCAAGAACAACCCGGTTCTGGTGGGCGAGGCAGGGGTAGGAAAAACTGCCATCGCAGAAGGATTGGCACAACGGATCGTCAAGGGCGATGTGCCCGCCGGTCTGCGGGACAAGAGGCTGGTGGCCCTGGATCTGGGATCGCTGATTGCAGGTGCCAAGTACCGGGGTGAGTTTGAGGAGCGCCTCAAGGCTGTGCTCAAAGAGGTTCAAGAGTCCGAGGGTGAGATCATCCTGTTCATCGACGAACTGCATACCCTCGTGGGTGCCGGCGCGGCTGAAGGTGCCATGGATGCCTCCAACATGCTCAAGCCTCTGCTGGCCAGAGGCGAACTGCACACCATCGGGGCCACCACCATCAACGAGTATCGCAAATACATCGAAAAGGATGCGGCCCTTGAGCGGCGTTTTCAGCCGATCACGGTGGATCCTCCCTCGGTGGAGGATACCATCAGCATCCTGCGCGGCCTGAAAGAGCGCTACGAGGTGCACCACGGTGTGCGCATCCAGGATGCGGCCCTGATCGCTGCGGCGACCCTGTCGGATCGCTACATCACCGATCGATTCCTGCCGGACAAGGCCATCGATCTGGTGGATGAGGCTGGGGCGCGGCTGCGCACCGAGATCGACAGCTCACCGCGCGAGATCGACGAGCGTGAGCATCGGCTGATGCAGCTGCAGATCGAGCAACAGGCGCTGGCCAAGGAGCGCGACGAGGCCTCTCGCGAACGCCGGGAGCGAATCTCGGGCGAAATCGCCAACGTGCAGGAAGAGCTGGCGGCGCTGCGGGCGCGTTATGAGCGCGAGCGCGAGGCGATTCAGGGTGTACAGACGCGCCAGGCGCGGCTGGAGGAATTGCGCAGCCAGGCGGAGCGTGCCGAGCGACAGGGAGACCTGGAGCAGGCAGCAAGGCTGCGCTATGGCGAGATTCGCGAGCTGGAACAGCAGTTGGCTGCCAGCGAGCGTGGCGGAGACAGCGATGAGGACGCCATGCTGCGGCAGGAGGTCACAGACCAGGACATCGCCGAGATCGTGGCCAAATGGACCGGCATCCCGGTGACGCGCCTGGTAGAGAGCGAGATCGAAAAGCTCGTTCACATGGAAGAGCGCCTGCACGAGCGCGTGGTCGGTCAGGACGAGGCTATCGAGGCCGTCTCGAACGCTGTGCGCCGATCCCGCTCCGGGCTGCAGGATCCCAACCGACCCATCGGGGGATTTATCTTTCTGGGGCCCACCGGCGTCGGGAAAACCGAGCTGGCACGGGCGCTGGCCGAGTTTCTGTTCGACGATGAGCGAGCCATGGTGAGGCTCGATATGAGCGAGTATCAGGAGCGGCATACCGTGGCGCGCATGATCGGTGCGCCTCCAGGATACGTGGGCTATGATGAAGGCGGCCAGCTCACCGAGGCTGTGCGCCGGCATCCGTACTCGGTGGTCCTCTTTGACGAAATCGAAAAGGCACATGCCGAGGTATTCAACGTCCTGCTGCAGATTCTGGACGAAGGGCGCCTGACCGATGGCCAGGGCCGCACGGTAAACTTTAAGAATACGGTGATCATCATGACCTCCAACATTGGGAGCCAGTGGATCACCGAGCTCGGAGCGGGCAACGCTGAGCAGATGCGCAATCGCGTGATGGAGGCGCTGCGCCAGCACTTTCGCCCCGAGTTCCTGAACCGAGTGGACGAGATCATCATGTTCCACAATCTCACCCGCGAACAACTGGGCGAGATCGTGCACATTCAGCTGGGTCACTTGCGGTCCCTGTTGGCAGACCGTGGGCTCGGGCTGGAGCTCACCCAGCGCGCTACCGAGGCGCTTACTGAGGAGGGCTTTGACCCGGCGTACGGCGCGCGCCCGCTGCGGCGCACCATACAGCGGCGCATCCAGGACAAGCTTGCCCTGGAGCTGCTGACCGGTGCCTATCAGCCGGGGGACACGGTACACGTGGATTTTCATGATGACGAGTATGTCTTTTCCCGCCAGCCTGCTGCCGTTGCGGATACGATCGGCAGCGACCGGCAGTAGAGGAGTAGCATGCCAGGTTTCGACAGATTCACGGACGCTGCGCAGGACATTGTGACGCGCGCGTACGAGATAATGATGCGTCACGAGCATTCGCAGCTGGATACCGAGCATATTGTGGTCGCCCTGCTGGAACAGGAGGAGGGGCCGGTGCATTTGGTGTTGGAGCGCCTGGGAGCCGACCCCTCGGATCTCTGTGAGCAGGTGGAGCGTGTGTTGCACGAGAGCACACGCAGTGCCGGCTCGTTGGGTGCAAATCCGCAGCAGGTCTACATCACGCCGCAGGTCAAGCGCTTGATGGATCGTTCGAGCGAAGAGGCGCGGGCTTTGGGGGACGAGTTGATCTCGACCGAGCACCTGATGCTGGCAGCGTTGGAGGATACCAGCAGCACCGCCAGCCGCATTCTCAATGATCATGGCGTCACACATGATGCCTTTGCCAACGAGCTTAAACGCTCGCGCGGCAGCGACGAACGTGAGACGCGGCCACGGGTCTCCTGGAAAACGCTCGAAAAGTACAGTAGAGATCTGACCCAGGCCGCACGTGACGGCACTCTGGATCCGGTTATCGGGCGGGATGATGAGATCATGCGGGTGCTGCAGGTCCTTTCCCGTCGCACCAAGAACAATCCCGTGCTGATTGGTGAGGCAGGTGTGGGCAAGACGGCCATCGTGGAGGGGCTGGCCCAACGCATTGTGGCCGGCGATGTGCCTGAAAACCTGCTCAACCGCCACATCCTGTCATTGGATCTGGGTGCCATGGTGGCCGGTGCGCGCTTTCGGGGCGAGTTCGAAGAGCGCCTCAAGGGTGTGTTGGAGGAGGTACAAAAGGCACGGGGCGAGATCATCCTGTTCATCGACGAGTTGCACACCGTGGTTGGTGCGGGTGCCACACAGGGTGCCATCGATGCCTCTAACATGATGAAGCCCGCGTTGGCCCGCGGCGAGTTGCAGTGCGTGGGTGCCACCACACTGGATGAATACACCGAGTACATCGAGCGTGACAGCGCTCTGGAGCGCCGCTTTGCGCCGGTGTTTGTCGAAGAGCCCAGCGTAGAGGAGACCATCGCCATGCTGCGGGGCCTCAAGGGACGTTACGAGGAGCACCACGCCGTCGAGATTACTGACCATGCGCTGGTGGCTGCCGCCCGGCTCTCGGATCGCTATGTGCGTGACCGTCGCCTGCCCGACAAGGCCATCGACCTGATCGATGAGGCGGCCTCCCGCCTGCGCATCGAAATGCACAGCCTCCCACCCGAGCTCAAGGCCATGCGTGTGGCGCTCACCGACCTGAGCCATCGGGAGGAAGAGGCGGGCTCTGATCGCAACTATGAGCTGGCCGCCCAACTGCGCAGTGAACGGCTGCAGATGGAGATCGAGTTCACCGCCCGCAAGGCCGCCTGGCAGCAGGAAAAGGGCTTGCAAGAGTCGGTGGGCGAGGATGAGGTGGCCCACATCGTCTCCCAATGGACCGGTGTGCCCGTCTCACGGATGCAGGAAGCGGAAACGGCGCGCCTGCTGGGGATGGAAGACTATTTGCGAAAGCGCATCGTCGGCCAGGAGCAGGCGATTGTGGCTGTGTCGGATGCCATCCGTCGTGCCCGGGCAGGGCTCAAGGATCCCGCGCGGCCCATCGGCAGCTTTATCTTCCTGGGGGCTACCGGCGTCGGCAAGACCGAGCTGGCCAAGGCGCTGGCAGCCTTTCTCTTTGACGATGAGGACGCTCTGATACAGATCGACATGAGTGAATATGGCGAGCGCCACACCGTCTCGAGATTGGTGGGTGCCCCTCCGGGATATGTGGGCTATGACTCGGGTGGTCAACTCACCGAGGCGGTGCGGCGCCGACCCTATCGGGTGGTGCTCTTTGATGAAATTGAGAAGGCCCACGCCGATGTGTGGAACGCACTGCTCCAGATCATCGAAGAGGGCCGTCTGACCGACGGCCATGGCCGCACCGTAGACTTTCGAAACACCGTGGTGATCATGACCTCCAACATTGGCACCAGTCTGGCGGACCGCAAGGCGGGCACCCTCGGATTCCTGGGGATGGACAATGAAGAAGGACACGATGAGCTCACGGACCGGGTTTCAGAGAGCCTGAAGCGAACCTTCCGCCCCGAGTTTCTGAATCGCATCGACGAGACCATTGTGTTCAACGTGCTGACCCGCGAGGATGTGATCCAGATCGTGGATATTCAGCTGGCAGAGCTGGGTGCCCGTCTGGCGGAGAGCGGTATCCATCTGGAGGTATCCTCCGAGGCCAAGGTCTGGCTGGCCGATCAGGGCTATGATCGCAATCTGGGGGCGCGACCTCTGCGACGGACCCTGCAGCGCTATCTCGAGAGCCCGCTGTCGCAGCGGCTGTTGCGTGGGGATCTCAAGACCGGTGATACGGTGGTGGCCGTGGTGAACACAGAGGGCACCGGGCTGTCCTTTCACCCAGCAGAGTCGGATGGTGCCTCCGAAGGAGATAGCGAGCCGGTTGCGGCTGCCGGCGCCGACCCTGCTCCAGAGGCTGTCTGATCGGCAGGAGCGGTGAGATGGCAGGGGCCCCACCACAAGGTGGGGCCCCTGTTGCCGTTCAGGGACGCAGATGCTGCAGCACCTGACGGTTGACGACGGTTCTGGGGACCCTTCCCTGCACCACGTCCCCGGCGACCTCGCAGATCTCGGCGTACAGGTCGATGCGCGCCTCGGGAGAATAGGCTGCCACGTGGGGTGTCAGTACGAGGTTCTCCACGGCGCGCAGCGGCGAGTCCAGTGGCAGGGGCTCCCTTTCGAACACGTCCAGGCCGGCGGCCCACAGCCGTCCATCACCGAGGGCGCGCAGCAGCGCTGCCTCGTCAATCACGGCGCCGCGCGAGTCATTCACCAGAATGCAACCGGGCTTGACCATCGCCAGGGTACGATCGTTGATCAGATGCTCCGTCTCGGGTGTCAGTGGGCAATGTATGGTGATGACATCGGCCAAGCGGAGCAACTGCTCCAGGGAAACGAGCTCTGCTCCCACGCTGGCGGCGCGCTCGGGGGTACAGTAGGGGTCAAAAGCGAGAATGCGGGGTTCCCAGCCAGAGAGCCGTTGAGCCACACGCCGTCCGATTGCCCCCAGGCCAATGATCCCAACAGTACTGCCGTGCAGCCGCAGGGTTTCGCCTGGGCCGCGCACGGGTTGCTCCCCACGATGGATCGCCCGGTCCAGTCGTGAGACGTGGCGTATGCAATCCAGCATCAGGGCGATGGCGTGGTCCGCCACCTCATCAACGCAGTAAGAGGGCGTGTTGCACACCATCATGCCGCGCTCGGTGGCTGCATCGACGGCGATACTGTCGAATCCAGCGCCGGCGCGGATGAGGCAGCGCGCACGGGGCAGCTGCTCGATCACGCGGCGTGTGAGCAGCGGTCGGACGGATTGCACCACCACCACGGTGGCATTGCGCGCCACTTGCAGCACTTGGTCTTCACTGCGACACTCGAACTGTGACCAGGTTCCCCCTGCCTGGGCGATCCGTTCTGCCTCAAAGCCAACCGGCTCGAACAGAGGCCGGCTGAAATCCACCAGCACCACCTGAGGATCGACATCTTTGGGAATGTTCATGCGGCTATCTCTCCCGTATCTTGAATCGCGCGCTGCTCCTCTCGGTAGCGGCGAAGGATGTACCAGACCGATGCGATGCCCCACAGCCCGACAGCCGCCTCTACTACCCAGGGCGTGGCACGGAAACGCTGCATCATGAGCACGGCTGTGAGGTCTGCCAGCCCATGCAGGATCACAGCGTACCACAGCCAGCGCAACTGCCCCCGGGTGAAAACCAGCAGCACCATCAGCGACATGGCGATGTGAAAGGGTACCGTAGCGATGCGCTCGACCGCCGCCAACAGGGGCTCATACCAGGCCATGTTCAGGAACAACTCCCGGGCACTCATGATCTTGGCCAGGGTATCGCCAGAGAATTGACTCTGCAATTGATCAGGGCTCAGACGAAGCAAGGCCGCCCCCTGCACCAAATTCAGCAGGCTCAAGCCCCCCACCAACACCATGGACTCGAACCCCCCATGTCCGATGCCATAGGCCACGGCGTGTTTCCAGTCATAGGGCAGCCGGGGCGGGAACACCCAGCGATACCCCGCCCATCGACCAACCGATTCGAACAGTCCTGCTGAAAAGGCCATGCCTGTCAGGTAGAGATACAGGGGCGCCCCTGATTTGATGGTGTCTCCCAACAGCCGACCGATGAGGCTGGTGAGTGGCAGGCGCAGGACAAGCTGAAAGACGGCAAACACAGTGGCGCCCAGCGCAAAGGCACGCAATGACGGCCGAAAGCGCGACCAAAACCAGGACGCCAGAGCCAGGGGCCCCAGAATCATGATGACCAGAGAGATGCTCCATGTCCAAAAGAGCTGCGGGTTCACCGGTATCCCTCCTGCACTACTGTCGCTCTTGACGCTCTGTTTGCACCCACATCGTCCGGCCGTCGGTGGAAACTCGAATGCCCCCATGCTGATCGGTGCGCAACACCGTGGCGTCTACCGAACGGAGGCGATCCAGAACCGCCTCGTTCGGGTGGCCGTAGCGGTTGTCGTCTCCCACACTGATCACCGCCAGCTGCGGCGAAACGGCCTCCAGAAAAGCCTGTGAGCTGGCGCCGGAGGAACCATGGTGTGAGACCTTGAGCAAGATGGCATCCAGCGGCTGACCGCTTGCCAGCAGGGCCTTTTCTACTGGCTCAGGGGCATCGCCCATCAACAACATGCGAAAGGTTCCCTGCTCGACCGCCAACACCATAGAGCGCGCGTTGCTGTCTGCCTCATTATCCCTCAACGGGAGGGGCGGATGCAACAGACGGAGCAGACACTGGCCCAGTCGGATTTCTGTGCCAGCGCCGAGGCTCACCTGTTGCACGTCGGCATCGGCCAGCGCGGACTGCCAGGCGGCGCTGGCCTCGTTGCTGTCCACCAGGCCGGCATACACCACCTGGTGGATGCGGTAACGGCTGGCCAGGGCAGCCAGTGCACCGATGTGATCGGTATCCTCATGGGTGACGAGCACCAGATCGATATCGCGTTGCCAGAAGGGCAGCGCCTGACCCAGCTGGCTTGCCAGCCGGACGGGGTCGGGACCGCCATCGATCAGAATGGTGCGCCCACTGCCGCTGCGCAGCAGAATCGCATCTCCCTGACCCACATCGAGAAAGGAGACGTGCAGGCGCCCATCGGGCAGGTTTCCTGCCACCAGCCAGAGCACGCTTACCAGCGCCGCACCAATGGCAGCTGGCCAGAGGGGCTTCAGGTCCATCCCGGCGGCCTGAGGGGTGTTTGCTCTGGGTTTTGGCAGGCGCCCAACCAGCAGGAACAGCAGGATCACCAGTCCCCAGGCAGCGGCGGGGGAGAATGGTGGCAGCTGTACGCTGGCCCAACCGATGGAGGCGATCCAGCGGGCCACCAGGATGGTCCAGCGCAGGGGCAGCCAGAGCAGCAGGGCGGCCACTCGCGCCAGCGCCGGCGTGACGAGGCTCAAAAGGACGATGGCCGCGCCCGGCACTAGGATCAGGGGCTGCATCGGCAACACGAGCGCGTTGGCGACCAGCGCGAGCAGCGAGGCCGTGCCAAAATGCGCCCAAATCACCGGCAACGTAAAGAGCTGTGCCGCCGTGGTGGCCAGCAGGACCTCGCTCAGGATGCGATGCCAACCGGGACGGGAGCCTTCCTCTGTTCCCCACATTTGCGCAAGCAGCGTCTCCAGACGCGGCAACAGCACGATCAGCGACAGTGTTGCGGCGAGGGACAGCTGAAAGCTCACGCTGTGCAGCAGCAACGGGTTGTACAGCAGCATGATCAGCACCGAAAGCGCCAGGCTGGCCAAGGGCCAATCCCGCCTGCCGGCCAGCTGCGCCAGCACCGCCATGGCACCCATGATGCCCGCACGCACGACGGGTGGGGTGGGCCCCACCAGCAGCACAAAGCCTGCCAGCACCAACAAGCCTGTCACAAGGCTGGTCCAGCGGTGCAACAGGTGGGATGATGCGGTGAACCAGGCGCCCAACAGGATGCTGACGTTATAGCCCGAGATAACGATGATGTGTGTCAATCCCGCGATACGAAAAGCCTCGGCAAGGTCCTCGGGGAGTGTATGGTCTAGACCGAGCAGGATCCCCTGTAACAGCCCGGCTTCAGGATGGGGCAGGATCTGTTCGATGCGCTCTCGCAGCAGGCCGCGTATGCGCGAGATGGCACTCAACAGCGAACTCCCCCCCGAGCCCTCGTGCACGGTGAGGGTGGCCCTGCGCATGATCGAGCCCACGCCCTGCGAAGCGAGGTACTCGCGATAGTCGAATCCCTCCAGAACCGGGGGGCTCTCCAACTGTCCCGCGGCGGTCAGCCGCTGTCCGTAACGGTATGATGGATGCAGTCCGGTGGTGATCTGTACCAAGCCCCTGGTCGCTCTGCGTTGCCCGTTGATGGTCACAAACTCGGCGCGCAGTTGGAGCTGTTGACGGGTCCCCCGAATCACCGGATCGGCGTGAATGGTTCCCTCGATCTCTACGCGCCCAGAGCCGTTCCAGTAACCCAGATCCTCAGGACCGAACGTCGGCTGGGAGGCCGGCCAGCGCCAGCATCCCAGCAGGAACACGAGCGCCAGTAGCGCCGCGCGCCTCCTGTCGGCGTGATTCCATTCCACCAGCGCGATGGCAAGCGCCCACACCCCGGCAAGCCCCAATGCCCACAGCGGCAGGTCGACCGCGTCCGCCAGCAACATGCCACCGGCCAATGCCACCGCAAGGCGCACCAGTCTCATCGCCCGAGCCACTCCCTGGCCTGTAACCGTCCTGGTTTGCGACAGCTGCTCACTATGCTATAATCCCGCTGGCTATGGACCATGCACGATGGATGCGTGAGGCGCTCGCCGAGGCGGAACGGGCCGCGCAAGAGGGGGAGATCCCCGTTGGGGCGGTGATCGTCTGCGACGGCGAGATTGTCGGTCGCGGACGCAATCGCAAAGAGCGCACCGCGGATCCAACAGCTCACGCTGAGATTCTCGCCATTCGTGAGGCCGCGGTCAACCGTGGGGCGTGGCGGCTGGCGGGGTGCACCCTGTACTGCACGCTGGAACCCTGCCCGATGTGTGCGGGCGCCATTGTACAGGCGCGGCTCGATCGATTGGTATTTGCGATACGCGATCCCAAGACGGGTGCGGCGGGATCGGTGTATGATCTGGTGCGTTCGCCCTGGCTGAATCACCGCGTGCAGGTGCAGGCGGGCGTGCTTGCGGATAAAGCGCAGGCGCAGATGGAGCAGTTTTTCAAGGGACTGCGGGGCAGCGAGCGGGCGTGAACAACTGAATAGGGAGGGGTGCCGGAGTGGTTGATCGGGGCGGTCTCGAAAACCGTTGTGGGGCTTGCCTCACCGTGGGTTCGAATCCCACCTCCTCCGCCTGAAGTGAGCAGCGGCTCGTCGCACACGACGAGCCGCTGGCCGTTTCTCACTTGGCCGCAATCCTGCGGGCGCTACTGCAGCTTGCCCCGCCCGGCAATCGGCCACAGCGCCACCACCCGACCGCCGTCGAGGACGTGGTAAGCGTCATACAGGTTGATGGTGGTGCAACCGTGGGAAGGGATGAGCTCGACCTTGTCGCCCGGCTTGAGTGCGGGGCCATCCTGTCGGCTGAGCGTGCTATGCTCCTCCGACTGCTTTTCCATGGTCCAGCCAGTGGGCTGGATCACGGGCTGCTTGCCAAACTCGGGCGTGAGCGCTTTGAGCCCTGCATCGATGACCGCCTTGTCGCCCCGGACGCTGATCACCTGGGCCACCAGCGTGAGGGCGTGCTCAAACTCGGGGATGATGGTGGCATAACGGGCATCCATGGTGGCATAGGAGCCGGCCTGGATCTCGGTGACGCCGGGGTAGCGCCCGGTGATGTTGTAGGTGCCCGAGCCACCGGCGGAGACGATGGGCACGGGGATGCCGTCGGCGAGCAGGTCATCCCGGGTCTGGATCAGGAGCGCCATGGAAGCATGGGCGGTGGCCCGGCGGGCGTCGCCATCGGGAACCATCACGGCGTGCCCTTCATAACCCATGATGCCCTCCAGCTGGAGGCCAGGGAGGGAGCTCATCAAGCGGGCCAGCGCGATGGTCTCCTCGCCGGGCAGTACGCCACAGCGCCCCATGCCGGTATCCACCTCGATCAGGGTGCGCAAGGTCCGCCCTGAGGCGACGGCCGCCTCAGAGAGCTCCCGGGCGTTCTCGGCCGCCTCTACGGCGACCATGATGCGGGTATCGGCAGCCAGCCCTATCAGACGGCGGATCTTGGTCGAGCCGATCACCTGGTTGGCGATGAGAATGTCCTTGATGCCGGCGCTGGCCATGGCCTCGGCCTCGCCCAGCTTGGCGCAGGTGATCCCGATGGCACCGGCTTCCAGCTGCTTCCAGGCGATGGTGGGGCACTTGTGCGTCTTGCTGTGCGGGCGCACCCGCGTGGGCCCATCGCCGAGAAAGGACGCCATGCGGGCGATATTGCGATCGAGAGCCGGCAGATCGATGCACAGCGCCGGAGTATCCACATCCCACTTGTCCACGCCGATCGGTGAGTACTGCATGATGTCTCCTCTTGCCGAGTATGCCGAACTAGGCCATGCGCGCCAGGCGCTCCTGAGTGACCTCATAGAGCAGCGGTTCGCCAGTAACGAAAAAGCGTCGAATCTCTCCCACCATCTCGGCGGTCAACCCCAGGTACGAGTCCCGGGTCATGCCGGCGATGTGGGGAGTGAGCAAGACATTGTCCAGCGCACGCAAGGGTGAATCGGCAGCCAGAGGCTCGGGCTCAAAGACGTCGAGCGCCGCCCAAATCCGGCCTGTGCGCAGCTCGGCCAGCAGCGCCTCCTGATCCATCACCCAGGCACGGGAGGTGTTCACGAGCACGGCATGGTCCTGTAACAGGCCCAGCTCACGGCTGCCCAGCATGTGGCGGGTTTCCGGCGTGATGGGCAGGTGTACCGATACCACCTGGCATCCCGCCAGCACCTCGTCGAGCCCGGCCTTGTGTACGCCGATGGCCGCCAGATCAGCCCCGGATACGTAGGGATCAAAGGCCCACACCTCTGCTCCCACCGCCTGAAAGAGCGCCGCCGTACGCCGGCCCACATATCCCATGCCCAGCAAGCCCACGCGCTTGCCCCGAATCTCATAGGTGTCCACCAGACTCTTGTCCGGCCAGGGCTCGCCTGCTTTTAACCTGCGATCGAAATCCTGCGGCCGTCTCAGGCCCATCATCGCCAACAGCAGGGTGATATCGGCCACCGACTCGGCGATGCGCGCGGCGGCGTGGCTGACCCGCACGCCCTGGGCATAGGCCGCATCGGTCATAAAGGGCTTGATGGTTCCCGCGCCATAGGCCACAAAGCGCAGGCGGTCCGCAGCCTCGAGCACGGCTGGCGTGAGGGGAGCCAGGCCCCAGCTGGCGAGGATGGCGTCTACCCCCGGCAGGTGCTGACGCAACTCGGCGCCATCCCAGTTTCTGCCGTCTTGATTCCATGTGATGTCGGCAAAGGCGCTCAGTGCCGAACGGGTTTCGGGTGCCATGATCGAATCGCGCAGGGGCTGCGGTATCGTAACGAGCACATGGATCCTGTTCATGGATGCTTCCTTTGTGAGGTGACAGCGACCAGCATGCGGTGTTAGGATAACAGCCGTACCGCGGGGGGTCAACAGGTTCCAGCGGCGCTGGACCAGAGCGACAGAGAGGAGCGGCAGTGGCTGTCAAAGGGTCCTCGGCAGGGAGCAGGGAAAGCCTGTGGGTCACCCTGCTGGACACGCTCTTTCCACCTCACTGTGTGGCTTGTGGGGCTGCCGGCGAGTGGTTTTGCCGCTCCTGCATGCGCAGCATCCCTGGTGAGGGACGGCTGGGGCAGGTACGTCGGTTGAGCAACGCCAGCCACTGGCTGGCGGGGGCGCTTACGCTGTCTCCACATGTCTCGCCCCTGAGGCAGGGGGTACATGCCCTCAAGTATGGCGGCATGCGGGTCCTGGCGGAGCCCCTGGGCTCGCTGCTGGCGACGGGCTGGCGCCAGCAGTCCCGTCAGGCGGACTGCGTGGTGCCTGTGCCGCTGCACCCTCGTAACCAGCGGCGCAGGGGGTACAACCAGGCCGAACTGCTGGCGCGGGTCTTGGCCGAGCAGACCGGCCTGCGTCTGTGCGCCTAGGCACTGTCGCGACAGCGGCAAACGCGCTCGCAGGTGGGGTTGAGCGCAGAACAGCGTCTCGCGAACGTCACGGGTGCCTTTGTCTGTAAGGATCGAACCATCTCTGGTGCCCGGGTGGTGCTGATCGACGATGTGCTCACCACGGGGGCCACCATGGCCGCCTGTGCGGAGGTGCTCGCCGCCGCCGGAGCACGTATCGTGTGGGGGATGGCGCTCACCCACCCGGCCAGAGGCGAAAGGGGTATTGGCCCCGGGCCTTTCGGTTAAGGGCAACCCGGAATCTGCTGCGCACCTTTTTCCCGGCGCTGGGCCATCACGCTATACTTTTCAGAACCAACTTAACGAGGCGATGCATGTGCTTGAACAGAGGGCCCAGTGGGGTTGAGACAGCCGCGACCAGGTTTGGCCAGCCCGCCATTCGTGATATCGAGATCCCGGTCACAGCAGAGACGTTGAACTATTGGCAGACGCTGGCCGATCGGCGCGTGGCGGAGGTGCTGCTGTTGCTGCGTCGCTCTTCGGGCCGTTATCTGCTGCACACCAAGGCTTTTTACCCCCAGGGGGCCTATCGCCTGCTCACCGGCGGGATCCATGCGGGCGAGGATTTGATCGAGGCGGCGGAACGGGAGGCGATGGAGGAGACGGGGCTGACCGTCTTGCCCACGCGCTTTGTCGGGATCCTGCATCAGCGCTTTGCGCACGCGGCGGACGCCTTTGACTTTACCAGTTATCTGATTGAACTGGTTGAACAAGGGGGTGTTCTGGGGGTCCATGATGTTCATGAGCAGATTGTGGGCTTTTGCGAGGTAGACATCGAGGGGCTGCGCCGATCGGCAGATGAATTGCAGGCTCTGGAGGGACGCTGGGCGGATTGGGGCGCCATTCGCGCTGCCGGGCATCGTTTTGCCGCCGAGCTATTGGCGCGCGCCTCTGGGGAGGCTCGCGGACGTGTATGACGTCATCGTGGTGGGGGCGGGCCATGCGGGCTGCGAGGCAGCCCTGGCCGCGGCGCGCATGGGGCGACGGGTGCTGCTGGTCACCATGAATCTGGACCTGATGGCCCTGATGCCGTGCAACCCCAGCGTGGGCGGGCCCGCCAAGGCCCATCTGGTGCGAGAGGTGGATGCCCTGGGTGGGGCCATGGCAGCCGCCACGGATCGCGCCCTGATACAGATTCGGATGCTCAATGCATCGCGCGGCCCCGCCGTCCAGTCGCTGCGAGCCCAGGTGGACAAGCGGCTGTATGCTCTGGTGATGGCCGCCCTCCTGGAATCGACCGCAGGGCTTGACCTCCTGCAGGGGCAGGTGGTGGGCCTGGAGACGGAGCGCGGCAGGGTGTCGGGCGTACGGCTGAGCTCGGGAGAGGCCATCGGAGGTCGTGCCGTGGTGCTGGCTGCTGGCACCTTCCTGAACGGAGAATTGCAGTCTGGCGAGCAGCGCATGGCAGGGGGGCGGGCCGGCGAAGCGCCCGCGCAGGAGCTCCCCCGGGCTCTGGCCGCCCTGGGTCTGCGGTTGGGTCGCCTGCAGACCAACACCCCGCCTCGCGTCGATGCTCGCAGCATCGATTACTCGAAAACCGTCCCCCAGTACGGCAGCGAGGTGCCGCTCTACTTCTCACAGTGGGAGCGGCCAGAGCCGCTGGTGGCATCGGTCAACCCCGCCTATCCCATCGGGAAGCAGACCGCCTGGCGGAGGCAGCTGCCCTGCTATCTGGTGCAGACCAACACCGCCACGCACCGCGTCATCAGAGAGAACCTGCATCGTTCTGCCGTGGTTACCGCAGATTCAGTGGCCGGGCCACGCTACTGCCCCTCGATTGAGGACAAGATCCTGCGTTACCCGGACAAGGAGAGCCACCAGCTGTTTCTGGAGCCGGAAGGGTGGAGCACCAACGAGGTCTATGTGCAGGGCTGCTTTACCGGATTGCCGGCAGAGGTGCAGCAACAGGTCCTCGAGACGATCCCGGCACTCGCGGAGGCACGTATCGTCCGGCCCGGCTATGCGGTGGCCTACGACTATGTGCTGCCCTCCCAGCTCACCCGCACCCTGGCGGTGCGTTCGCTGCCCGGGCTGTATATGGCCGGGCAATTGAATGGCACCTCGGGCTATGAGGAAGCTGCTGCACAGGGGGTGCTGGCTGGGGCCAATGCCGCTCTGTTCGCGCGGGATGAGGAACCGCTGGTGATCGGGCGTGAGCAGGGGTATCTCGGCGTGCTGGTGGACGATCTGGTTACGCGCGATATCGACGAGCCCTATCGCATGCTGACCTCCCGTGCCGAGTACCGCCTGCTTCTGCGGCAGGATAACGCCGATCTGCGCCTGACCGCAGCAGCCCATCGGGCGGGCCTGGTCTCGGATGAACGTTTTGCGCAGGTGCAACAAAAGCAGCGGGACATGGATGATGAAATCGTTCGCCTGGGCCGAGTATCCCTTGCGCCGGATCGGGTAAACGCCATCCTGTTGGAGCACGGCTTGGAGCCCCTGACACAGGCGATACCTGCTGCTCAGCTGTTGAGGCGCCCGGGCACTACTCTGTCACTGATGGAGCAGGTGGCACCACGAGAGCCGGCGCTGGAACGGGCCCTGTTGGAGCAGGTGTTCGTGGAGCTTCAGTACGCTGGATATGTGGCCAAGCAGCAGGAGCAGGTGGCGCGCAACCGGCGCATGGAGTCGTGGACCATCCCCGCAGATTGGTCCTATGCCAATCTGCAGGGCATGCGGTTGGAGGCCCGGGAGCGCCTCGAGCGCCATCGACCTGAAACGGTAGGCCAGGCGGCACGCATCACGGGGGTGAACCCTGCGGACATCGCCGTGCTGCTCATACACTTGAGACGTTGGCAAAATATGCCGAAGGATCGCGAGGCAGCCATGAATGCTGAGCGGCCAGCCGCCCACGCTCAATCCGCCGTTGTGGCCGATAAAGGAGCAGGCCTGTCATGAGAGCCTGGCGCCGGACCATTGTGCTGCTGACTGCCGCTCTGGGTTGCCTGGTGCTGACCCTGGGCCTGGCATTTGTTGCCTGGCGCGAGGTGTCAACGTGGCGGACCGCAAACCGGGGCGTGGAAAGTGGGCTCGCCGCCCAGCAGCCAGCGCTGGAGGCCCCGCGCAGTGGCATTGTGGTGGCTCTGGAGCAGTACGCAGATGAGGCCAAGCTGCGCGGCGCGCTGGAGACCGTGAGCCGATTGGGCTATGGCACCGTTGTGCAACGTCTGGCCTGGGCCGAGTTGGAGCCGGAGCGGGGCGCTTACCGCTGGGGTGACTGGGAGCACAGGTTTGGTCTGGCCGCAGAATACGGATTGCAGGTTGTGGTCATCGTGGATCGGGCGCCTGCCTGGGCGCGGGCTCCCTACGAGGCGGACAACCTCTGGGCGCCACCGGTAGATCCTGCGGACTATGCGCGCTTGATGGGCGCCTTGGCCACCCAGCTGGGCGGGAACATACGGGGCTATCAGATTTGGGATCAGCCCAACATCCATCCCCATTGGGGCGGCGGTGCCATCGACCCCGCCGGCTATGTGGAACTGCTCCGCCAGAGCGCTGCCGCTCTGCGCAGCGCTGATCCCACTGCGGCAGTGATCGCGGGCGGGCTCGCACCCAACAGTGAACGATCCGGCAGGAACATGAGTGACCTGCAGTTCCTGCGTGAGATCTATCGCCTGGGCGCGGCTCCCTATTGGGATGTGTTGGGCGTCAAGACACTGGGCTTTTGGACCGATGCGGACGACAGGCGTGCAGACCCGGACGTGCTCAACTTTTCTCGGGTGATTCTGCTGCGGACAGAGATGCTGCGTCGAGGTGACGCTGCCAAGCCCGTCTGGTCCCTCGGTGGAGGCTGGGTGGCCCTGCCCCCAGATTGGCAGGGTGAGCCCTCGCCCACCGGCAGCGATACCGCTGCCACCCAGGCTGCTCGGCTGCAGGCTGCCTGGCAGCGGGTCCAGCGCGAATGGCCCTGGATGACGCTGTTCTGTACGCTGGAACTGCAGCCTGCTGCCAGGGCAGAGGATCCGGTGTGGGGTTTGAGCCTGTTGGATCGTCTGGGTGCGCCACAGCCTCTGCTGCAGGCTCTGCTGCCCGGGCTGGAGCAGGGCAGCGTATATTCTCCCGGCCGACATCTTGTTTCCGGCAGGGTGGAACTCGTAGAGCAGGAGGGCTCCTCCAGCCTCCCTGTTACCTATTACGGGAACGAGCTCTGGGCCGAATTCGAGGCGGGCACTGCCGGGCAGCTGACCGTTGTCGCTGACAGGGACAGGGTCGTTACCCTCACGCCCGATACAGATGGGACGGTCTCTGTGCGGCTGGTGGCCACATCGGCTGTCGGGGAGCGCACTGTGACGCTGCTGGGCAGTCCGGAGCAGTTGGCTGCCCTCCGTGCGTTGCGCGTCGGTGCGCGACGTGGGTGGGTTCGACCCTGGCTCACGGCGGCGATGGCTCTGCTGGCTGGCGCTGTTGCTGCCCTGGGCGCGTTGCGCTGTCTGGGACAGGTAGACTGGCGATGGCCTTACCGCAGGGCGCTGGCACTGTTGGCACGTGCCGGGGAGCGGCCCATTCTTCCAGTGCTGACCGTGCTCTTGTGTCTGGCCATGCTGGCCCCCAATGCCCTGATGCGTCTGGCTCTGCTGGCACTGTACGGGCTGGGTGCCGTGCTCAGGCCCGATGTCGCGCTGGTAGTGGCGGTGGCAAGCATCCCATTGGCCCCCCTGCAGGTGGGTTTGGGTCCCGGACGGTTCAGCATCACCGAGCTGGCGGTGCTGTGTGCCGTTCTGGCACGGGCCGGCGCTGCTCTCTTTGAGACGGCTTCTCTGCGGCAGGCTCTGCGTGGGTGGAGTTGGCGCAGACTTCGATGGACGGACGTGTTGCTGGCGGCATTTGTGCTCTGGGCGGCGCTGGGCGCCTGGCGGGCCGAGTACCAGAGGGAAGCTTGGCGCGAATGGCGGACCTGCGTTATCGAGCCGGCCCTGCTGTACCTCTTGCTGCGTACCGCCCACGATGGCCGTCGCCGGTGGCTTGAGCTGGTGCGGGCCCTCTTTGCCTCGTCGGTGGGGGTGGCGCTCTACGCTCTCGCCATTTACCCTCTCTCGCGAGGGGCCGTAATCGCCGAGGGCGTTCGCCGGGCCCGCGGGTTCTTTGGCTCCCCCAACAACCTGGCGCTCTATCTGGAGCGCATGCTGCCGCTGGGTCTTTCTGCAGCGGTCGAGTCCACCGCAGAGGTCAGCAGGGGGAGACAACGCTGGGCCTGGGCCATTGGATCGCTGGTGCTGCTGTTCGCCATCGTGTTGAGCTTTTCGCGCGGGGCCTGGTTGCTCGGCGTGCCCGCGGGGCTGCTGGTGCTGAGCCTCTTGCGCGGAGGGCGGGTGCGCCGTGGCGTCCTGGTGGTCCTTGTCCTGTTGGCCCTGGCCATGATCCCCCTGATGCGGACGGAACGCTTCAGCTCGTTGCTGGACCTGAGTGGGGGCACAACCTTTCTGCGGTTGCAGCTCTGGCAATCCAGTTGGGCCATGATTCGCGACCACATCTGGACGGGGGTCGGCCTCGACAACTTTTTGTACTATTACGGCGACTATATCCTGCCCGGTGCCGAGATCGAACGCTGGCTCTCGCATCCGCACAACATCATCCTGGATCTGTGGGTGCGCACGGGCCTGGTGGGGCTGCTGCTTTATGCCGGAGCGGTGCTGGCTGCCCTGGCAAGAGCCCGCAGGGCCTGGTCTGGCTTGTCCGCGGACGTGCGAGTGATGGCCGTGGGTCTGCTGGGGGGGCTGGCGGCCCTGTTCGCCCACGGCCTCATCGACAATGCCATCTTTGTGCCCGAGCTGGGGCACTGGATCGTCTTTGCCTTGGCGTACCTGGTGTCCGCGGCAGGTTGGAAGGAACAGGCCTGATCGCGACAGCCGCTGCTGGCGATGCCATGCGTTGATCTGCGCTGCGGCGAGGTCGATCCGCCTAACGGTGGTCAGCAGCAGAGGGCTGGCTGGCAGCAGCCAGCCTGTCATGAACAGGCTGATCCTGATCGAGGCCCAATGCCCGGCGGTACACCTGCTCGTAGCGGGCAACCTGCACCCGCGAGTCAAAGTGTTGCGCCGCCCATTCGTGTGCGTTCTGCGAAACTTGGCTGTAGAGCTCTGTGTCCTCCAGGAGGGCGATGGCGTGCGCAGCCATGCTCTCTACGTCACCTACGGGCGCCAGATAGCCCGTCTTGCCGTGGATCACCACCTCGGGAATGCCGCCTGCGTCGCTGGCAATCACGGGCACGCCGCTGGCCATGGCCTCCAGTGCCACCAAACCAAAGCTCTCTGTGGCGCTGGGCAACAGAAGCAGGTTGGCCTGCTGAATGATCGGTTCAATCTGCTCCACCACGCCGATAAAGTGAACGCGGTCGGCCACGCCCAGCTCCACGGCGGTCTGCATGGCCAGGCTGGCCGTAGGGCCGTCTCCCACCATCAAGAGCCGGGCCTGCATCCTGGCACGCACCCTGGCGAAAACGCGCACCACGTCCTCTACCCTTTTCACCGGCCGAAAGTTGGAGATGTGCAACAGGGTGACCTCACCGGCGCAGGTGAGAGGGGGGATACAGCCGGGGCAGGGAGCGCTGTGGCGATTGGTGTCGATAAAGTTGTGCACTACCTCGATAGGCCGATCGATCTCAAACTCTCGGATGGCCTCCTGGCGCAGCCAGTGGGACACCGCCGTCACGGCGTCAGACTCTTGGATCGCCCAACGGGTGATGGGACGAAAGGTGGGGTCGCTGCCCACCAGGGTGATATCCGTGCCATGCAGGGTGGTTACCACCTTGAGATTCAACTCGGGCGCGGCGTACTTGGCCATCAGCGCGGCTGGAGCAAAGGGTATGGCATAGTGGACGTGCAGGAGCTGCAGCTGCTTCATGCGTGCCACGGCCACGATCTTGGAGGCCAGCGCCAGATCGTTGGGATACGACTGAAACAGGGGGTACTGGATGGCGTCCACCTGGTGAAAGCTTACCCGTTCGGGTACCTCTGCCAGCCGCAGCGGGGCGGAATAGGACACAAAGGCTACCTCGTGTCCCTGTGCTGCCAGCATCTTGCCGAGCTCGGTGGCCACCACACCGCTGCCGCCATGGGTGGG
>JAAYED010000055.1 GCA_012728955.1 Chloroflexota bacterium | reverse complement strand
TGTGCAGCCGAGATGGCGGAACCGGCAGACGCGCTACGTTCAGGGCGTAGTGGATATTAGATCCGTGAGGGTTCAAATCCCTCTCTCGGCACAACTCCCCCGGCCGTACGCGGCTCGGGGGTGTTTTCTTTTCTATCTTTGAGCTGCCCGTGCATGCCAGGCACCGCGTTGTCGCAGGATGGAATCACGCCCATGCAGGTACGTGTCATACGCAGTGCACGCCGCATCAAGACGGTCAGCGCGCGCCTTGTCCGCTCGGATCTCCTGGAGGTGCGCGCTCCGGCCGCCATGTCAGATGCCGAGTTGGAGCCCATCATCGCAGAGCTCTGGCAGCGGGCGCAGCGGCGCAGAGGCCAGCAGCAGGCCTTTCGCTCAGACCAGGGGCTGCAGCGTCGCGCAGAACAGCTGAACGCGCGCTACTTTGGTGGCAGACTGCAGTGGCAGAGCATTCGTTACGTTCCCAATGGGAGCCGCATGTTGGGCAGCTGCACCCCTGCAAACGGGACGCTGCGCATAGCCGAGCGTCTCGCTCATGCGCCCCAGTTCGTGCTGGATTACGTCATCATACACGAGTTGGCGCACCTGATAGAGGCCAATCACTCTCCTCGCTTCTGGGAGCTCGTGTACCGCTTTAAAATGGCCGAGCGGGCGAGGGGGTTCCTCATGGCATGGGGTTTAGAAGGGGACGAGGATGCAGAGCAGAGCGCCTAGAAAAGCACTCTGCAAACTGTCATGATCGAAGGGGCTGGAAGGTCGATCGCCGCCGGGAGGCAAGTACAGTGCGTACAGAGGTTGACTCGCTCGGTTCGGTGCATGTAGCTGATGAGGCTCTATGGGGTGCCCAAACACAGCGGGCCGTCGAGAACTTTGACATCAGTGGCCTCAAGCAGTCGGCGGTGTACATCTCTACTACGGCCTTGGTCAAGCAGGCTGCCGCTGAGGTGAACCTGGCACTGGGGATGCTCGATGCGACCCGAGCGGAGGCGATTATTTCCGCGGCCAAACAGATTGCGGCCGGTCGCTGGCATGACCAGTTTGTGGTGGATCCCTTTCAGGCCGGCGCAGGCACCTCGCACAACATGAATGCCAACGAGGTGATCGCAAACCTGGCAAATGAGGCACTGGGTGGTCAGCGTGGGGATAATCGACCGGTCAACCCCAACGACCATGTCAACATGGCACAGTCAACCAATGACGTCATCCCCACTGTATTGCGGGTGGCAGCGGCGGTACGCGCCCAACCACTGCTGGCGACGCTGCAGGGCCTGGAGGATGCGCTGCAGGCCAAGGCCAGGGAGTTTGATGGCATTTTGAAATCCGGGCGGACCCATCTGCAGGATGCAGTGCCCGTGCGGCTGGGACAGGAGTTTGGCGCCTATGCCCGCGCGGTGGCGCTGGATCGTGCTCGCATAGGCCGGGCACTGGATGCCGTTCAACGATTGGGCATAGGAGGCACCGCCACCGGTACGGGGTTGAACAGCCATCCCCAGTATCACCAGCGCATGGTGGATCGGTTGACCGCCTTGACGGGCATCACCTTTCGCAGTGCAGGAAACCTGTTTGAGACGATGCAGAGCTCGGCGGATTTCTGCGATTTGTCCGGTGCCTTGCGTACCCTGGCCACCACGCTGATCCGTATCGCCAACGACCTGCGTCTGCTCAGCTCCGGGCCCACCACGGGCCTGTACGAGATCACTCTGCCGGCGGTGCAGCCCGGCTCCTCGATCATGCCCGGCAAGGTGAACCCGGTCTTGCCCGAGATGCTGAACATGGTGTGTTTCCACGTCATCGGCAACGATGCAGCCATCGTCATGGCGGCACAGGCGGGGCAGTTGGAGCTCAACGTGATGACGCCCATCATCGCCTACAATCTGCTCCAATCGATCGAAATCCTGGATCATGGCGTGGCGGCCTTTACCGAACGTTGTGTGCGAGGAATCCAGGCCAACACCGCCCGCTGTGAGGAGCTGGGAGAAAAGAGCATCGGACTGGCCACGGCCCTCAACGCGCATATAGGGTACGCTGCCGCGGCCAAGGTTGCTCAGGAGGCCATGCGGCGAGGGGTGCCCTTGCGCCAGATCGTGCTGGAGCACGGCTATCTCTCTGAAGAGGCTCTGGACGCTGTGCTGGATCCCTATGCCATGACCGAGCCCGGTATTCCAGGGCGAGAGCTATAAAGCGTCGGGCGCAGCGAGGCTGCCAGTGCTTTGCGTGTGAGCCCAGTGATGCCGTACTGCTCCAGACTGGGCTCGTCCATCCATCGCCAGGCATCCCAGGGACTGTCGGTCGCCAGGCAGGGGGTTCCTGCGGACTCGCAGGGATACAGGTGCAACACGATGCGCATGTGCGTATAGGCGTGTGTAAGTACGAGCCCCACAGAGCATTGGCACAGCTCCAATTGCAGCAGTTTGCCGAGCTCTGCCTGCAGACGTGCGGGGGCAGGCTCTGGATCTTGCTCTGGCCAGGGCACCATGGGCAACTCCCACAGCCCGCCCAGCAGCCCGCTGGGACGCCTGCGCAGGGCCAGCCACGAGCCATCCACTCTCTGTATCAGCGCCCCCGCCATGCGGTGTGTGGGAACTTTGGCGCGGAGAATTCGCACGGGGCGCTGCTCCTGAACCTGACGCTCTCTCGCCAGACACCACGCCGCCACAGGGCAGCTGGCGCAGGCTGGTCCGTGGGGCAGGCACACCATGGCTCCCAAGTCCATCATTCCCTGATTAAAGCTGCTGGCGCTTCCAATGGGCAACAGTGCCCGGGCGCAGGCGCTGATCGCTTTGTGGCCAGTCGGTGTGGCCACGGGCTCGACATAATCGGTGACCCGTGCGAGAACCCGTTTGACGTTTGCATCGCATGCCACATAATCCAAGCCAAAGGCGATGCTGAGGATGGCACCGGCGGTATAGTCGCCGATGCCGGGCAGATTCAGCAGCGCGGCGCGATCAGCGGGGACTTGGCCGGCGTGCTCGCGCATCAGCAAGCACGCAGCGGCATGCAGGTTTCGTGCCCGGGAGTAATAGCCCAGCCCCTGCCAGAGGGCCAACACCTCGTCCAGGCTGGCACGGGCAAGGGCCTCCACGCTGGGAAAGCGCCGCATAAAGCGAAGGTAGTAGGGGATCACTGTGGTGACCTGAGTCTGTTGCAGCATGATCTCAGAGACCCAGGTGCTGTAGGCAGTTGGTTCGGTCCGCCAGGGAAGTTGCCGCCCGTTTCGTTGGTACCAATTCAGCAGCGCCTGTTGAAATGGCCTGGCGATCCGGGAGCAGCGTTCCAGCCGCTCTTGGGGCGTGTCTGGCTCGGCGGTGCGGGAGACAGGAGTATCCAATGTATGTGTCATTGATGAGACTGTTGGTCGAGGCATCGGAGCAAAGCCCGATTGTCTATGTCCTCTTGATCGTGTCGCTGCTGGCCTCGTGGGGGCTGATCGTCGTCGGCATCGCCGATATCGCGATCAAGTTCTTTGACGCCCCTGCCGGATCGCCCCCACGCATCCGCTCACAGCGCTAGTCTAGTATCCCGTATAGATCGAGAGGATATCGCGCAGTACCGCTGCCGAGGTAGGCACCGGTCCCTTTTCCTCGATGACGGCGCTGATCACGCCCATGTAATCGGTGTGATACACCACACCCATATCCCACATGCCGGTGAGGGCCATGGGATGCCGGGCATCCAGTGCCACAGGTCCCACGGTCAACTGATAGTCGCTGCCTGTCCACTGGGCGATGGCCAGCGGCTTGATCACCTGCCCGCGCTCCTGGGCAGCCTGCAGATCGCGCAGTGTCACATCCCGAATGCCCCGTACCTGCAGATCAGCCAGGGCAGTGGGCCGTCGCAGGACGCTGTTGGCGATGATGACCAACTTGTTGGCCGCATCCCAGCCGTCGACATCGAGCGTCGGATCGGCCTCGGCGATGCCTGCCGCCTGGGCCCCCGCGAGCGCCTCGGGATACTCGATCCCTTCTTCTGCCATGCGGGTGAGGATATAGTTGGTGGTACCGTTAAAGATGCCCTCTACCCGGGTAACGCCGGATCCCGCCAGATCGCGCACGCCGATGTTGACCGTGGGGAGGCCTCCCGCTACGGTGGCGCTGTAGAGCAGGCGCGCGCCGTGCTCACGCGCCAGGTTGGCGAGCTCGCCAAAGGCCAGTACCAGCGGCCCCTTGTCCGCCATGATGACGTGTCGTCCCTGTGCGAGGGAATGGCGCACGCAGCTCAGCCCAGGCTCACCGTCTTGGATATTGGTGGGAGCGGCATCCAGCAGCACGTCATATTCGAGATCCTGCAGCATCTCCAATGCCGTCTGACCAGGACGACCGGCCCCATGGCAGGTAGCGACACCCTTGCGCGCCAGCTTGAGATCCCGCAGGGCGGCCGCATCGAGGCCGCTGGGGCATACTGCTGTGCCGCTGGAGTCGGCGACGCCGGTGACCATGATCTTCACACCATAGGCGCGCTCGTTGGCCTGTTGCCGCGCAACCAGAATGTCCAGCAGGTTTCGCCCGATGTTTCCCAGCCCCATGATGGCCAGGCGGATCTCTTGCATGTCGGTACTCCTTGCTACGAGAGTGAAACTTGTGCCGCGGTGAAAACAACAGGGGAGCCCGCGGTTATGAGCTCCCCTGTGAGGTCACATTACAGGTGATTTATAGCTTTTTTCCCACGTCGCTCAAAACGGCAGACTCGCTGGGGAAAGCACCCGTCTCCAGTTTAGAGTAAATGAGTTCACCATTAACGGTGATCTCAAATGCTCCGCCAGAAGAGGGGGTGAGCGAGAGTTCTGCTACGCGGTTCTTGTACTGGTCCAGAATGTGGCTCGCCAAACTGGCGGCCCGGGGGAGGTAGCCTCAAGAGGTACAGTAGCGGATGTTGACTTTTGCTGCCATGAACGATCTCCTTTCGAGCAATGGGAATCATGCAGACAGAGTATACGCTTTGGTCCGGCGGCTGGCAAGCAATTGTTGGGCATAAATACCTACATTGGCGCGCCGGTTGATTGATGCTATACTCGGCGCGCGCGTGTTGGCGCAAGAGTCGCGGAGACAATGAGGTATCTGCAATGCCCAAGCCAAACTTGGTCCTGGGAGAGGCGAGCCGAGCGAGCATGCTGCGTGGCTTTGAGACCATGGGCCGGCTCGTGAGCCTCACGCTGGGCCCCGTGCGGGGAACCATCGCAAACGAGAGAGAGGGAACTCGAGAGATCGAGCTGTTGCGCGATGCCGCTACAGCAGTGCGTCGCGTGATTCAGCTGCCCGAGCCGACAGAGGATCCTGGCGCGATGCTGATGCGCCACATCGTCTGGAACATGCGCGAAGAAGTGGGGGATGGCAGTGCTACGTCCGCCGTCATCGCGCTGGCACTGGCCCGTGAGGCACAGCGAGTGATTGCTGCCGGTGCCAATGCCATGATCCTGCGCCGCGGCATCGAAAAGGCGCTGGCTGTGGCCTTGGATGCGCTGGACAGGCAGTCGCTGCCCCTGGACACGGAGGAGACCATCGCTTCGGTGGCTACCGCTGCTGGGGGCGACAGAGAGATCGGCAAGGTATTGGGTGAGATCTATGATGTATTGGGGCCCAATGCCCAGGTAACCATCGTACCCTATGTTGCCACCTACCACGACCGTGCCTATCGGGATGGGGCGCGCTTTGAGGGCAGCTACTTTTCCCCCTACCTGCTGACGGATCAGGTCAATCGCACCGCAGTGCTCGAGGATGTGCACGTGCTGGTAGCCGATATGGTGATTGACACCGCAGAGGGGGCGGCGTACCTTCTTGATCTGGTGGCCCAGCTGGGCGGCAAGCGTCTGCTGATCGTTTGCAAAAAGATCTCGGACAAGGCCATCGGCGCGCTGGTGGCCAATAATGAGCGCGATACGGTGCAATCCACGGCCACCAGTCTCAAGCCCATCGGTGATGCCCGGCGCGGCACCGTGGAGAACATTGCCATTCTCACTGGTGGCCAGCCACTCAACGATCGGGCGGGCCTTGTGCCAGAGCAGGTGACCGCTGATGACCTGGGATACGCTGAACGCGTCGTCGTAGAAAAGAACCAGTTCCTGATCATCGGGGGCCGCGGGTCACGCCAGGAGATTCAGGCTCGCATGGATGCGTTGCGCAGCCGCTTGCGCATCTCGCGCGATCCTGAGGAGCGTGAGACGCTGCGGCTGCTCACCAGCCAGCTCACGAACGGTATTGCCGAGCTGCGGGTGGGTGGTATGACCCCCGCCGAACGCACGCGGCTGACCGAGATCTCGCAGCATGCCATCCGTGCCGTAGAGGCGGGCATGGAGAGCGGAATTGTTCCGGGAGGAGGCGCCGCCTATCTGGCCTGCATCCCAGCGGTGCGGGAGCTCAAATTGGAAGGTGATGAGGCCATCGGTGCGGGCATCCTGGCTCGCGTTCTGGAAGAGCCACTGCGGCAGATCGCTGCCAACACCGGTGTGCACCCGCCGTTGGCGGTAAGTGATGCGCAACGGCTCGGCCCAGGCCATGGATTGGATGCCGTGAGCGGCAAGACGGTGAACATGATTGAACATGGGATCGCCGACCCCACGATTGTCGCCCGTCGGGCATTGGAGCATGGTGTCAGCGGAGCCATGATGCTTCTGACCACAGAAGCGCTTGTGATCCATCGAAAACCACAGGAGAGTGTTAACCCATGAGTGCTACCGAAAAGGCCTGCCCCACTGAAGGTTGGCAGTTGCTGGGTCCGATCGTTGACGGAGGTACCGTCTTCTCAGTGGGCATTCTGTCTGGAGGCGATGTCTCGGGGTATTGGGCTGCCACCGGAAGCGGCGTTTACGCCTCGCGCGATGGCGGCAACACCTGGGAGCAGCAGCTCAATGGTTTGACCACCCCGCTCATCAGTGGCCTGGCCGTTGCCCCCACCGGCGCGCTCTTTGCGGGATCACTGGACGCCGGCCTGTTCGTCTCGTTGGACTATGGCAAGTCCTGGGAAAAGGGGCGCCCCAGTTGGGATGTGGAGGGCACCGTAACCGGCATGGCCGTGTCGCCTACCTTTCTGACCGATGGGACCGCCTTTGCAGCCATGGATGGTGGCGGTTTGATGGTCACGCGCAACAATGGCCGCACCTGGGAGGACGCGAGCTTTGGACTGAACAGCATGCTCGTGTTCGCCGTGGCCGTATCGCCCGATTGGTCGCGCTATGAGACCATGTGGGCCTCGACGGAGGAGGGGGTCTACATCTCGCGCAATGGCGGGCGGGCCTGGCGTGCCACCGAGCTCGTTTCTGGAGAGGACCTGATCGACGCGCTGGCGGTGAGTCCGGCCTTTATGGAAGACCAGACAGTCTATGCGGGCACAGAGCTGGGCGTACTGCACGTCTCCACCGATGGCGGAAGGCGCTGGACCCAACTGCAGCAGCAGGTCGGTGAAGGGCCTGTTTACTGCCTGTGGCTCGCTTCCGACTTTGCCGAGAGCCGTCGCATGATGGCGGGCGTGGGTAACAGCATCTATCGCTCCACGGATGCCGGCAACACCTGGACCAAGGTGATCGATCTGCCCGGCTCGGTGCTCTCCCTTGCCGGTGCGGATAATGTCATGCTGGCAGGCGTGCACGACTCGGGTGTGTGGAAGTCCGAGGACGGCGGGCAGACCTGGGAGGCGACGGCCGGTATCGCCGCCCGTGGCTTTGCCAGCCTGCAATCCGTGGATGGTACCCTGTATGTCATGGGGCCGCAGGAAGGCGTGCTGACCTCGAAGGATGACGGCGCCTCCTGGACCCCTTTGCCCGCTCTCGACGATTATCTTCCTATCACCTCGCTTTACGTGGGGCCTGAGGGCAACATCCTTGTAAGCAGCCATGAGCACGGCATCCTGCAGCAGGCCAGCTCGGGACGCTCCTGGCGCGTGCGCAACGACACCAGCGGTGTGAGCGCCGTGACGATCATACCCTCAGAGGGGCTGGGCTGGGCTGGTACCGCTGAGGGCAAATACTTGATGAGCAAGGACGGTGGTACAACCTGGGTGCCGGAGAACGATGGCCCCAGCAAGAGCCAGGCGGTGCTCACCATCGTGGCCTCGCCCGGGTTCGAGGAGGACCACACCATTTACGTGGGCACCGCGGTGGCGGCCACCCGACGCACTAAGGGCCGTGTGGTGTTGTGGCGATCGCGCAACAAGGGTCGAACCTGGCATCAGGTCACCACACAGGAAACCGAGTCGCGTTGGATGGACATCACCATGCCGCTCGATGCAACGGACAATCCAGCGGATCAGGCGGTGGTGGCTACCGGGCCCTTCTGCTTGAGGCCGCTGCGCAAGGCCAAGGATGTGTGGATCAGCACCGCGGTAGATCCGGCGGGTGCCAACGTGCTCAGCATCCTGGCCACCGGCGAAGTGGACAATGGGGGCGTGTTGTACGCCGCCACCGGTAATGGCGTCTATCGCTCCAACGATGGCGGGCGCACCTGGCACTCGTTCTCGGATGGGGCCGAAGGCAAGAGCTTTGTCTCCCTGGCCCTGGGCCGTGTGGGGGACGAGCCTGCCATCTATGCCCTCAGCCTGGGCGGGTTGCTCTACCGACGCACGCTGTAACAGTTCAAGTGAAGGCGGGCCCTTCTGAGGGGCCCGCCTTTTTTTATGCTCTACAGGCTCAGCTTCAGGTCCGGGTTGCCCGGCCCAAAGTGTCGCAACAGAACGAGCGGTTCTACGGTACTGTCGTTGCGTACAGTAACGCCCTGGAGGGCAGCCTGCTCGCTCACAAAGAACTCGTCTCTGGTCAACTCGCCAAAGCGAATCATGGCAGGGGTCTCGATGGACCACTTGCCCAGCTGTCCATGCCCCTGCACGGCGATCAATCCGTAACATGCGCCGTCCTTGAGCGTAACTTGTCGCCCGGGCAGGATGGTGGTTTGCTTGGCGGAAAAGGCCGAGCTGCGGTAGGCGATCCACTGGTCACAATAGCCCAGCGAGGCTGCTTCCTCAGCGGTCGTCAGAGCCAGCGGAGCCATGAAGCGGTTGGCTCGAAACTCGGGATCCACATTCAGCTCCCAGTCCAGCATGCCGACGATATAGTCCAGATCATACTCCAACTCGGTAGGCACGTTCTTGACCAACAGGCTGCGGTCGATGGGAACGAGGTCCACCAGCGATTGGAACATCGCAAAGACGTCGCTGTCGGCCTGTGGCTCATAGGTGAGCAGGCTGCCGGGGGCGTGGAGCACTCCGGCGGGCACATCCCAGCCTGTGCCTGGCTGCAGCGTATAGGCACGGGAGAGGCTGAGGATCTTGTTGTCTCCCACGTTCCAATTCTCGAGGCATTGGCGTACCTGCTCAGGGGTGGTGCCTGGCTCCAAGCCGAAAAACGTGTGTGGAAAGCGTCCCGGGTGGTTGTTCAACTGGGTGGGGAAAAAGTAGGCTTCCGGCTTGGGTTGCTGGCCCACCCTGGCGGCATCCTTGGCCATCTGGTGGATGTGGTGGGGGAGCGGTCCAAGATTGTCAAAAAATTTGCTGAACATGGGCCAGCGCCCATATCCATCCATCAAACGCTGGCCGATGATCTGGGCCCCCAGCACTGAAATCGCCTCGGCAAAGGTAACCCGCTGCGTGTCTGCTCCATCCTGCAGGATGACATAGCTCAGGCCTTCGTCGGTAGGGGTGCCGGGCCCGTTATCCGCCGGCACGGTGGAGGCGAACCAGCGCTCATCGATGCCTCCTCGGTCTGCGCCCAGAGAATAATAGTCATCCGGATGCAGCTTGAGCCGTCGTCCGGGAATGCAGAAACTGCGCGGCACCCAGTTGGGTGCCAGCGACAGAATGCCATCCCCTTGATCCAACGCCCGGCCTGCAATACTCGCGGTGCTCATGTGTGACTCCTTTTCTGGCCAAGATACCATTCAACGCTGCACAATGACGATCTGCTTGTTCCTGGTGCCACCATTGCTATAATCGGACCCAAGCATCCTGGCGATGGGGGCGCCTTGCAGGTAACAGTCATCCTCGCATTCATAGTATCACTCCTTATCCAAGTGGGCTATCCCCTGGGCGTGATTCTGCTCTACCGGCGACGGGCACAAACCACTTGGGCGCCTTTTTTCTATGGGGCACTGGTTTTCGCCGTTTTTCAGATGTTTACCTGGCTGCCTTTCAGCGCCTTTGTCGAGGTGGGGTGGGGCGAACGCGTCTCCACTGCGCAGGGGGCCTTTGTCTGGCTGATGGCCATGGCCGCCTTGACCGCTTTGGTGGAAGAGGGGGGCCGGGCGCTGGGATATCGCTACCTCTTTCCTCGGAACGACCTCCGTTTGACGTGGCGCAATGGAGTGGCCTATGGGCTGGGGCACAACGCTCTGGAAACCATGTGGCTCATTGCGGGGCTGACCTTTGTCAGCTTTATCGCTTATCTCCTGGCGGGGCCATTTGTCGCGGCGGGGGCTGCCGACGCGCCCGGGGCATCGTCACAGGCTCTGCTGGCCGTGGGTAACGTGAGCTGGCGTCAGCCCGTGATCGTCGCGCTGGAGCGCGTGTTCGCACTGCCTCACCAGGTGGCCTGGGCCCTGCTGGTGATGGAGAGTCAGGTGTCGCGGCAAAAGCGCTGGTTTGGGTTCGCCTTTCTCTACCACACCTCTATCGCTGTGATCATTCCGGGCTTGGGCCGCCTCTCGGGCTTTGTACTGGCCGAGGGAGTGAACCTGATCTTTGCCGTCCTGAGCCTGTGGATCATCCTCAAATTGCGACAGATCTCGGCTCAGCGCGATCAGGATTGAGCCAGGCGCTCTCCTGCCGCGAGCACGTTGCGCATCAGCATCACATTGGTCATGGGACCGGTTCCACCCGGAACCGGAGTGATCGCCCCAGCGATCGCCGCAACTGCAGCGGTGTCTACGTCGCCCTCCATCTTTCCATCGACAAAGTTCACGCCAAAGTCGATCACCACCGCTCCCGGTTTGATCATCTCTGCGGTGATCAGGTGGGCTCGGCCCGCCGCCACAGCGAGAATGTCCGCCTGACGCGTCAGCTCTGGCAGGTTGCGTGTACGGGTATGGCAGACCGTGACGGTAGCGTTGGCCTGCAGCAACAGCTGGGCCATCGGTTTGCCCACCACCGTGCTGCGGCCTACCACTACCGCGTGCCGGCCTTCCAGTGCGATGCTGTAGTGTCGCAGCAGAGCCATGCCCCCCAGGGGAGTTGCCGGCACCAGCGCCAACGGGTCTCCCTGCAACAGCAGGCCGGCATTGAGTGGGAGGATGCCGTCCACGTCCTTGTGTGGTGGCAGGTGCGCCATGACGGTGCTCATCAGAGGTGCCGGCACCGGGTACTGCACAATGATACCGGCGATGGAGGAATCTGCTGCCATGGCGTCCAGCGCGTCGGCCAGTGCCGCAGGTGCTACCTGGGCATCCAGCCGCACCCGACGTGTCGTCAGGCCGATGCGCTCTCCGGAACGGACGATGGCCCGCACATAAGCACGTGCCGCCGGATCCTCACCGATCTCCAGGATGGCCAGTCCGGGGCAGGGCGTGCCTCTCTCCAACCTGGCGCGCACCTGCTGCGCCAGGACCTCAAACTGGGTCGTGGCCAGCGCCCGCCCGTCCAGCAGGATCGCGCCCGTCTCCTTTGCACACTCGGTCATGCTGATGCCCCCATGCGCTCCTGCACCACATGCAGCGTTTCGGCACAGCGCGCCTGCGCGTTCTCCAGTGTAGCTGTGAGCTCGCCACGCAAGGCGGCGACCTGGTTTGCATTTGTCATGCTGCGCAGATTGATCTCCACGCTCAGTCCGGCGGCACGTGCTGCGGACTCGGCCAACAGCGCTGCTGTGCCGGCATCACTCACGGCCCAGGGGTTGCCAAGACGCCCCGCGAGAACGGCCAGCTCGACCACCGCAAGGCACTGCCGGGCGATCTCCATGGGAACAGCAGCGGCCTCTGCCAGGGCGGCCTGCCAAGCCTGTTCCCGGAGGGCACGTTCGCTCTCTGTCTGGCGGGGCAGGCGGAAGGCGGCCATGACAGAGGTGTATACCTCAGTATCCTGCTGTAGCAGGCTCTGCAGACGGGCCCGGTGTCCCTCGGAGGCCTGCAGCACCCTGGCCAGTTCGTCCTCTACCTCACGATAGCGTCGGCGCCCGATAGTGAGGTTGCAGACCATGCTCACCAGAGCGGCCGCAGCAGCCCCTGCCAGTGCGCAGGTGGCGCCACCGCCGGGTACCGGTTCGGCGGATGCCAACTGGTCCAGATAGTCGTTCAGACTCTGCTCAATAAACACAAGCAAACTCCGGATATGGGGGTGTTGATTGGCAGTATAGCACACCTGTGCCGCCGGCAGCCGTCGGATGGGCTCCGTGGGGGCTTGACGTTGGGGACTCGATGGTCTATCATAGCAACGTCGGCCCGCCAAGCCGGCCTGATGAAGCACTCTAATAAGAGGAGGTGATGTGCAGATGGAACACAGTAGTACGCACAGTGTCCTAGCATCACCTCCGAGTGATTGCTAGGACACGCAAGAACAACACCCCCTCAGCTGAGGGGGTGTTGTTCTTTATTCGTCAGTCGGGCTCGGTTCCTCGGGTCGTTGCTCGCTTACCACCAGATAGCCACGCCGGAGAAGGTTCCGAATGTAGGTAGGGTCGCGGGGATCAGGCTCGATCTTGTCGCGAATGTTCTTGATGTGCACGCGCACCAGGTCGGGCATGCCGGTACCAGGCGGGTAGCCCCAGATCTCTTCCAAGAGTTGCTCGGTGGAAAACACCCGGTCCGGATGGCTCATCAACAGGCGCATGACTTCG
>JAAYED010000054.1 GCA_012728955.1 Chloroflexota bacterium | reverse complement strand
GGTGACGGTATCCCGCACCTTTGTGCGGTTTACCTTCCAGCTCGCCGGCGAACGCCTGCGTGACAAGCACTGGCTGCTCGGCATCTAGGAAAGGGGTCTCTGTGTTCACTCTGATCCAAAAGCGCCCCTGGTATTTTGGCATTTCGGCTGCGCTCATTTTGCTGAGCGTCGTTTCCATGATCGTTTCGCTGGCGACAGTGGGCACGCCCTGGCACCTGAGCATCGACTTTACCGGCGGCTCTCTGCTGGAAGTAGACTTTGAGGGCGACGTGCAACCGGAAGATGTGCGCGCCTATCTCGCGGACCTGGGATATGAGGATGCCAGCGTCAAGACGGTGGGCGAAGGCAATAACATTGTCATTCGCACCCGCGAGATGACGGTGGCCCAGTCGGATACGTTGCACACCGCACTGGTGGAGGCCTTTGGCCCCGCTGCCATGCAGCGAGCCGAGACCGTCGGCCCCACCATCGGCAAGGAAACCACCCGCGCCGCCATTCTGGCCATTCTGGCGGCGGGATTGGCCATCCTCGCTTTTGTGGCCATTGCCTTTCGGCGGGTGCCCAATCCCATCCGTTATGGCACCTGCGCCATCGCCAAGATGTTCCACGACGTGATCATCCTGATGGGGATCGCCAGCTTTCTGGGTCTGGTGGCGGGATGGGAAGTGGACGCATTGTTCCTCACCGCCGTGGTAACCGTGGTGGGCTTCTCGGTTCAGGACGTGATCGTAGTGTTTGACCGCATCCGTGAGAACACCGTCCGACACCGCGGCGAGCCTTACGAAACGCTGATCAACCGCAGCCTGCTGGAGACGCTGCACCGGTCGCTGGCGACGCAGCTCAACTCCCAGTTCGTGATGCTGGCCATCATCCTGTTCGGCGGTGCCACTATCCGCCAGTTTATGGCCATCATGCTGATCGGACTGGTCACCGGCACGTACTCGTCACTCTTTTTCGCTGTTCCGCTGCTGGTGGTATGGGAGCAGAAAGAGTGGTCGACCATCTTCAAGCGCAAGACGCTGCCCAAGGCGGCCTGATGAGGGGGCGCCAGGGCGCGCTCCGGGCACCGGCACAAAGGCACAACTGACCCGGGTGCAACGCGGCATATCGTGCTACCGGCCACGCATGGAGGTCCAGCCATGGTCACATTCGACCCCCGTCTCACCGACCGGCCTGGCCTGGAGGGCCAGCGCCGCGCGCAGCTGGTGGAGGTGATGCAGGCGGCTTTGATGGCCGTAGACCCAGCCGAAGCGGTGCGGCGCCACATGCACCGCCAGGGCGACCAGCTGATCGTCAACGGACGTACCTATCCCCTGAACCAATATCGACGCATCATCGTGGTGGGCGCTGGCAAGGCCGATGCCGCCATGACCCAGGCGGTGGAAGAGATCCTCGGTGATCGGCTCACTGAAGGCGCGGTAAACGTCAAGTATGCCCATTCCCTCCCTACCCGCAGGGTAGTCCTCACCGAAGCTGCTCATCCGGTTCCCGATGCTGCCGGCGTGCAAGGCTCGGCGCGCATCGCCCAGCTGCTGGAGGGCGCCAACGAGAGCGACCTCGTGATCTGCCTGATCTCGGGGGGCGGCTCGGCCCTGATGACGCTACCCGCGGCGGGCATCACGTTGGATGACCTGCAGGGGCTCACCAGCGCCCTGCTGCGAGCCGGCGCCAACATCGTCGAGATCAACACCATCCGCAAGCATCTGGATCGGCTCAAGGGGGGCAAGCTGGCCCGACTCGCCGCCCCGGCAACGGTCATCTCATTGATCCTCTCGGATGTGGTGGGAAACCCTCTGGATGCCATCGCCTCGGGGCCGACGGTGCCCGACGATTCTACCTTTGCCGATGCCTGGCGTCTCCTGGAGCGATACGAGCTGGTGGGCCACATCCCAGAGGCCATCGAGCGCGAGCTCAGGCGGGGGCTGGACGGCGAGACAGCGGAAAATCCCGCCGCGGGCGATCCCGCTTTTGCCCGGGTACAGAACGTGATCGTTGCCAGCAACGACCTGGCCGCCGCCGCAGCGGAGCGGCACGCCCGTTCGCTGGGAATGCACACGCTGCTGCTTTCCACCTATGTGGAGGGGGAGGCCCGCGAGGTGGCGCGGGTCCTGGCGGCCATCGCCCGCCAGATCGCCGCCACCGATTCGCCCGTCCAGCGTCCTGCCTGCGTGATCGTGGGCGGAGAGACCACCGTGACCCTGCGCGGAGAGGGCCGTGGCGGGCGCAACCAGGAGATGGCCCTGGCCGCGGCTATCGCCATCGACGGGCTGGCGGATGTGACTATTGCCTGCCTGGCCACGGACGGCACCGACGGGCCTACCGACGCCTCGGGCGCACTGGCAGAGGGCAGCACGGCGGCTCGCGCCCGCGCCCTGGGGATGGATCCGTGGGACTATATCGCCCGCAACGATGCCTATCGTTTTTTTGAGCCGCTCGGGGACTTGCTTATGACCGGCCCGACGCAGACCAACGTCAACGATCTCGCCTTTGTGGTGGTGTGGTAGGCTCCGCTAGGGCTCAAAGGTGTGCTGCAGCCGCTGTTGCGCCTCCAGCAGCAGCGGCTCGAGTTGTGCATCCTGTGTGATGACCGCATCAACCGCCTGAAGTACCGCCACGGCAACGTCCATCACCCCCGGCGACAGCGACAGGGAGATGTAGGTCATGTCGTCGGACAGCGCCTGGACCTGCTTTGCCATTTGCTCACCCAGCGTTCCGGCATAGCGTGCGTCCGCGAGGAGCGTGCGACGGGGAGGCAGCAGCCGTCCCGCCGCCTGACCCTGGTCGCTCAAGAAGCGTGCCAGCAGCAATGCTTCGGCAGGGTTGGCACTGCCCTTGGGGATAAAGTAACCCTCCACCAGCGCAATCCCCAAATCTGGCTGAGACCCCGGCAGCGGCACCATCTCCCAGGCAAAGGGCAGGGCGTACTCACCGACGCGCCCCCGTTGGCTAAAGAGGCCGGTCCACAGCCCGCAGTTACCACCAGCCAGGGCCACATCATAGCTGGCGCTGCCCAAGTTGCGCCCCAAAAAGTCGGGCCCCGGCGCGACCCCATAGCGGGTGAACAGATCCGTATAAAAGGTGAGTGCCGCGATGGTGGCCGGGCTGTCGAGCATGGGCCGCTGCGGCGCCGCCAGATCATCTACCAAAGCGCCACCGTCGGCGTACAAAAAGACAAAGGGGTCCAAGTCTTGATAGCGCGAGCAGAACCCAAAGGTTGGCTGTGCCGGGTCTCCCGGGAGGCCCTCCGGGTGGTTGAGCGCTGTGGCCAGATCCAAGAAGGCATACTGATCCCAGGGTTGGCCGGCAGGAGGCAGGCTGGCGCCTACTGCCTGGCGCGCATCGCCATTGACATACAGCACCACAATGTCGAGGCCGGCCGGGATGCCATATTGCTGGCCATCCGCTGAGAGCGCCCTCCACAGCCCGCCGACATAATCCTCGCGAATGCCCGTCCACTCATCCAGGTGGATATCATCCAGAGGGAGCAACAGCTCGGCCATGCCCAGCGTCTCGGTGCCCGCTCTCAGCAGATCCACCTCTCCGGCAGCAACCCCCTGCGCCACAGTGCCCGAATCCGTTTCGGCGTCCAACAGTTCGACGGTGATGTGCGGGTGTGCCTGCTGAAATTCGTCCAGCAGGGCACGGGTCTCGGGGGTGGCGCCGCGCCAGGCATATCGCAGCGTCACCGGCTTGGGGCCCGCCCAGGGGAGCCCCTGGCCACAGCCTGCTAACGCCGGCGACACCGCTACCAGCAGGGCCACTGCCAGAAGCAGCGCTCTTGACGTGGTCAAACCCCTCATCGACAAATACTCCTTGTCCGCTGCAACCTACAGATCGATGCGGACGCTGCGGCCCGTCTCAGCGCTCTCGATCGCTCCAAACACCATCGCCAGGCTGCGGATGTTGTCGGCCGCGCGGGTCTCGGGCTGCTGCCCGCTTTGCACACAGCGCACAAACTCGCGGATTACGCCGCCGTGGGCGCCCACCTTGACTCCCGCATCAAAGGGAGGCACCACGATGGGCTCCAGAGCCGAGCGAAATGTGCCCGTGGCGCTCACCCGCTCGCCTTCGATGGACTCGGCCCCTCCCCAGTGGATCGACCCCTGGGTGCCGATCAGCTGCCAGTCAGACTCCCAGGTGGTATTGAGTCCCTCGGAACACCAGCTGCCGCGGTAGGTGTACACCAGGCCGTCACTCATCTCAAAGATTGCCACGGCCGAAGAATCGCGGTCGTACCAGGAGCCGGCGGGGTTCCACTCGTGGCAGTACACCGAGACCGGATCCGCACCAGTGATCAGGCGGGCGGCGTCAAAGGTGTGGATGGCCATGTCCAACAGCAGCACATGCGCCATGTGGTCGCGAAAGCCACCAAAGTGTGCCCCCACGTAAAAGTCGCAGTTGGCGGTGGTGAGCGGCCCCACCACCCCGCTCGCCACCAGGTTTCGCAGACGGCGAATGTTGGCGTCGTAGCGGCGGTTCTGGATCACCGCGAGGATGCGATTCTGGCGCTCGGCCACCGCCACCATGCGCCGGGCGGCATCCATGGAATCGGCGAGGGGCTTTTCCTGCAGCACGTGACAGCCGAACTGGAGCGCCTGGATGGTGAGCGGCGCGTGCGCCTCGGGAATGGTGCAATTGAACACCACGTCCGGCCGCGTGCGCTCCAGCATCTCGCCCAGATCGCTGCCGATGAGAGCGCCCTGCAACCCATACTGCGCCTGGCGCGCCAGGGCGTTTTCCTCCAGCAGGTCCACCAACCCGACGATCTCGACCTCTGGTATCTCCTGAAGCGGTGTGAACCAGGCCTGCGTGATGCCCCCACAGCCTACCATCACAGCCCGCAATTTCTCGCTCATATCCCCTCCTGCTTGGCTCCAGTGGCTGTCATTCTACGTCAGCGCTCGAGGCAACTCAACCCTGCGGACCTGCATTTACAGAGGGCCCGGCGCTGTGCTATCATGCATGCGTTCCGAACAGCATCAATGGCCAGGGGCCGCCATCGGCCGGGAGATGAAACCATGGCGAAAAAGACCGTTCAAGATGTGGACGTGCGTGGCAAGCGCGTGCTGGTGCGCTGCGACTTTAACGTACCATTAGACAAGAACCAGCAGATCACCGATGACCTGCGCATCCGCGCAGCCCTGCCCACCCTCCAGTACCTGCTGGAGCACGGCGCCGCAGTGATCCTGTGCTCGCACCTGGGTCGGCCCAAGGGCAAGGTGGTGGAAGAGATGCGCCTCACGCCGGTGGCTGCCCGCCTGCAGGAGTTGCTGGGTGTGCCCGTGTGCAAGACCGATACGGTGGTGGGTGATGACGTCACCGCGGCGGTGGCCGCCATGCAACCGGGGGACGTGGTGCTGCTGGAGAACACGCGCTTTGAGGCCGGTGACGAAAAGAACGACCCCGAGCTCTCGCGCAAGCTGGCCTCCCTGGCGGATCTCTTTGTCAACGACGCCTTTGGCGCCGCCCACCGCGCTCACGCCTCCACCGCCGGTGTGGCCGACTATATCCCCGCCGTGTCGGGCCTGCTGATGGGTCGAGAGGTTCAGGTCCTGGGAGATGCGCTGAGCGCCCCGGTGCGCCCGCTGGTGGTGATCCTCGGGGGCGCCAAGATCTCGGACAAGATCGGTGTGATCGAGAACCTGCTCAACAAGGCGGATCGCATCCTGATCGGCGGTGGCATGGCAAACACCTTTTTCGCCGCCAAAGGCTATGACCTGGGCGACTCCCTGGTAGAGCCCGACGCCATCGCCACCGCGGCGGACCTCATGGCCCGCGCCGGCGACCGCCTGATGCTGCCTGTGGACGCCGTGCTGGCGGACGCTTTTAGCGCCGAGGCCAACACCCGCGTGGCCCTGCCCACCGAGGTCGGTGCAGGCTGGCGGATCCTGGATATCGGCCCCCGCACCGTAGAGGTCTTTTCGGAGGTCATCGCTCAGGCGGGCACCGTCATCTGGAACGGCCCCATGGGCGTATTTGAGATGGCGCCCTTTGCCAAGGGGACCTTTGCCATCGCCCGCGCCCTGGCCGCCTCCAAGGCCATGTCCATCGTGGGCGGCGGCGATTCCGGCGCGGCTGTGCAGGAATCCGGCGTGGCCGATCAGATCGACCACATCTCCACCGGCGGCGGCGCCTCGCTAGAGTTTCTCGAGGGTCTGGAGCTCCCTGGCGTGGCCGCGCTGCAGGAAAAGTGAGGTTTGCGATGCAGGAACTGACCAACGGTCAGCCCTCTGGATCCATCCGCCGGGTGGCGGTGCTTACCGCGGGCCCGGATGGCCCCGGCATGAACGCCGCCATCCGCGCCACGGTGCGCCAGGCGCTGGCACTGAACTGGACCGTGGTGGGCATCCGCCAGGGATTCTCGGGTTTGGTGCGAGGCGCCTTTGAGCCCCTGGATTCGCGTGCGGTGAGCCACCGCATCGACCGCGGAGGCACCTTTCTGGGCACCTCCATGGACGAGCCCTTTCCGGCGGGGGCGGACCTGCGTCAGGCACTGCGCCAATTGAACAGCGCCTCGGTGGATGCCCTGGTGACCATCGGCGGCCCCTCCTGCGCCCGTGGGACCCTGGCCATCGCCGAGGCGGGTTTTCCAGCGGTGATGCTGCCAGCCACCATCGAGAACGATCTCTGGGGCACCGACCGAGCGATCGGGGTGGATACCGCCCTCAACAATGCCATGGACGCTATCGACCGCATCAAGGACACGGCATCGTCCATGCAGCAGGCCTTTGTGGTGGAACTGGCAGGCGCACAGTCGGGCTATCTGTCCCTGCTGGGCGGGATCGTGGGGGGCGCCGAGCTGAGCAGCCTGCCCGAGCTGGACCAGTCGCTGGAAGAGATCGCCCAGCGGGTGGCCGATGCCTATGTGCGCGGCAAGCGGCACTGCATCATCGCCGCAGCTACCGGGGGGCACCCCAGCGCCGCCGAGATCGCCAGCTACCTCTCCGAGCGCCAGCAGGAGACTGGCTTTCCGGCGCGGCTCATCACGCTGGGGGACATCCAGCGCGGGGGCTCACCCACCGCCCGCGACCGCATGCTGGCCACCCTGCTGGGCGCCGCGGCGGTGCAGGCGCTGGCCGCCGGCGAGCGTGGCGCGCTGATCGGCCTGCAGCAGCAGGCCACGGTGCCCGTGCCACTGCAAGAAGTGGTGGCACGGACCAAGCCGCTGGATGCCGAGTACCGCGCGCTGGCCACCATCCTCGCTCTGTAGAGGCCGTTCGATCACGGCACCCTTAGCAGGCAGCTGGGGGTGCCGCTTTTCCTGCCTCCGACAGGGGTTCTGACCGTCCCAGTGCAGCGGCCCCTTTGCGCGCGCGCCTGCCCCAATGGCACGGCAGACCTGAATCCCAGAGGGCAATCTGCCACAGCGTCGCCAGCAGAGGATGATCGTGCGCAGGCGCACCACAGGAGAGCGCACTTGACTACGTATTATTGTTGTCAGGCCCACGTGCACGCATGCTTGCCTTGGAAAACGAATCTGCCCGGCCCCACGGCAGGTGCAGACAGGGCTCATGTTCGGTGCTCGCTTGCTTGAAGAGTCAACCGGTCGGCCAGGTATGAGTGCCCTTTCCCCAGCCGGCGGCAGCCCTCTGTGCAAGCCTGCCGGTGGACAGTGCTGCGCTCTGGCTCTCGGGAACGACGCCCTCAGGAGCAGCGTGGAGCAGGCGTTGGCCAGTTCCAGCTCCCTGGCTCTGCCTGGCGGCCTTGTACAAATTGGGTCAACCTGCGGCAGCGGCCTGTCCAGATTATCCAGTGTCCATGCCATGCCGGTCTGTGCGGCGGTATTTTACCATACAGTTGCTTGTCTTTTGTTAATATGTTATGTCTACTTGTTTGCACAGGGCTGTTCTAACGCTTTGCCAAGACCGATCGAGGCGCCCACAGTTCGCTCATGAACTTGTCCTCATGGGCTGCAGACAGGTCACAACGGAGGGACGGGCAGGAATAGTGCAGTCACGCATGATCGACCCCCACGCGCCCTATTGGTACGTAAGGAGTCACGTGATGAGGCGGACACTGAGGATAGGCCTTCGTAGTATGGAACCACACCGACTTTTCCACGGCCTGTTCGCCGTAGTCCGCAACAACATCGCGTCGGCGATCAAGGAGGACAACACGTGGGGACCTTGGCTGCATCTGGTGTCTGTCCTCGCAACTGTCAGCATTGCCGTCCTGGCAACCGGTTGTGCTTTAGCAGAGACACAGCCCAAAGAGGTTGTAGCAGTAAAGGCTACCGTTCAGCCTGCAGTTCCCACACAGGAAGTGACGGAACCCTCTCCACCAACGTCCGCTCCGAGCCCTTCCGCTTTGGCGACTGCTACTGAAACAGGTGGGGCGAGCGAGAGTCCTGATTGCCAGAACAGACTTTAGAAGCGGAAGGGCTGACCGTGCAACAGGTGGTTCTCACCTCTACTGCTCAAGCAGTCCTGCTCTCCAATGGGAGAGTACTCGCGTGGGGCACAAACGCCTACGGCGTACTGGGACCAGGCCCTGTCGAAACAGCCCAGACGCCGCAGATACTGTCTCTGCCCGAGCCAATTGTACGGCTTGAGGCGCCGCCAACGGGGTATACGACATATGCCCTCAGTGAGAGTGGCACTGTGTATGAGTGAGGCTCTAACAAGTTCCGGCTTCTCAGTGATGAGGAGCGGGTATCGTACGACCAGCCCATGATCCTGATGCTGCCACAGCCTGCGGCAGAACTGCAGGCATTTCCGTTGATGGTAACACTGGCAAGTGACAATCGCTTCTATGGGTATGGGTGGGACATGAGGGGCATTGCTTTTGTTGAAGAGGATAGCCAGGCTTTTGGCGTATCCAGCCATCTGCCTGCCCTGATTCCCGATCTTGAGCCGAACGACATGCTGGAGTTTGGCACCTCGGTGTTCTACCGTGCTTTCTTGCAACGGAACGGACCGGTGTGGTATCAGGGTCGACTGTTTAGCGAGCTCGTATCTGAAACGCCGAGTGCTCTCACCTTTCTGAACCTGTTCGAGACATCGTGGTGATGGAAGAAGGCCTGCTCGCCCTGTCGGAGGGCGGGAAAATACATCGGTAAAGATCGGTTTGGTATCGTCAGAAAGGATCTCTCACCAATTGGGACCTATTCAGAGGCGGTCCTGGTTGACAAACTCGACGCAAAGATCCGGAGGATCTCTACCTCCCCTGGTTCGGTCATCGCGAAGACAAGGGATGGCCTTTTGTATACCTGGCGCTATAACATCGCCAGGAGCAAAACGCTGGGGATACAGAGGACGAGTTTGTGCTGCTGCCGTCACTGCTGCCTCTGGAGGTGCCGATCGAAACGTGTGTGTGGAGCGACCTCGAGCGCTTGTATAACGCTTTCAGGGGAACTGTATGCCTGCGGTAGCAGCTGTGAGAACCTGTTGTTGAGTTCGTCGCTGAGGAACAGTTACGCGCCCGTTCGGGTGGACCTGAGCCCGTACCTGGAGGCCACGGCCGAGTAGCGCGGCGCCCCCTGCCCCACTGCAACCAAGAATCCCCCAGGCCTGGTGGCCCGGGGGATTTGTGCTCTACGGGAAAAGGCAGCTACGCCTTGCGGCTGGCCTGGGCGGCCACCGCCGCGGCAGCCCGAGCCGCCGCCTCTGGATCGCCCAGGTAATAACTGCGCAGCGGCTTGAGGGCGTCGTCCAGCTCGTACACCAGCGGGATGCCGGTAGGGATGTTCAGCGCCGGGATGTCCTCATCCGAGATGTTGTCCAGATATTTGACCAGCGCCCGCAAGCTGTTGCCATGGGCTGCGATCACCACCCGCTTGCCGGCGCGCACATCCGGGGCGATCACGTTGTGCCAGTAGGGCAGCATGCGCTCCACCGTCTGCTTGAGCGCCTCGGTACGGGGGAGCTCACCCGCTGCCAGGCCCGCATAGCGACGGTCGTGAGCCTGCGAAAAGGGCGAGTCATCATCGAGGGGCGGCGCGGGGATGTCATAGCTTCGGCGCCAGATGTGCACCTGCTCATCGCCATGGCGCTCGGCGGTCTCGGCCTTGTTGAGGCCCTGCAGGGCACCATAGTGCTTTTCGTTCAGGCGCCAGTTGCGCACCACCGGTATCCACATCAGATCCATTTCGTCCAGCACGATCCACAGAGTGCGGATGGCGCGCTTGAGCACCGATGTGTAGGCGATATCAAAGGTCAGGCCAGCCTCTTTGATCAGCTTGGCCCCGGCCAAAGCCTCCTTGCGGCCCGTGTCCGTAAGATCCACGTCTGTCCAGCCGGTAAAGCGGTTCTCCAGGTTCCAGACGCTTTGCCCATGCCGGATGAGTACAAGCTTGTGCATTTGCTTCCCCCAATCACCCAGATGCTGAATAAGCCTTATTCTGGCAGTGATGCCAGAGACGGTCAAATCTCACTGCCTGCCGCTGCCCGCCTTCAAACGGCATCCGGCGCCTGAGCGTGATAGTAGCGCAGCAAGCGCAGCGCTTCGCCAAACCAGGCGCGCAAGGGGCGCTGGGCCCCCTGCTGTGCCCCCGCAGAGACCTGATCGGCCCTGGCCAGCAGGCGCTCGCGGGTGGCGGGCTCGGCCAGCCCACGGCCGCTGCGCACCGCGCGATCAAAGGCGGAGAGAAAGGCAAACACCTCACGATCGGAGTTGTTCAGCTCTTCCTGATCCAAGGCGGCCAGCGCCACGGGCAGCTGGGAGAGAGGGGACACCTCCCACTTGAGATATTCGAGGCGCACATACAGACGCTCCAGCAGGTGCGTCAACAGGTCGATGAGGTCTACAAGCCAGCCCTCGTCCGGCCCCCCGATGGAACCCATCAGCAGCAGGATGCTCTCGACCTCCTCGTAGGCCTCCTGCTCCAGCTGAGGGATCTCCATCAGCGCCTGGTTGGCCTCCAGCAGGCGGCGCGCCAGACCCAGATACTCCCGCCCCTGCTCGGGCATGGCAGGCTCCCAGGCCCGCAGATCCCGCCAAACCTGATCCCAGTCTCGCGGACGCCCCGGTTCGCCGCGTTCGGGCGTCATGGATGGTCCTCCATTAGCGCAGCCTCATCTTCGAACGGGCCAGCAGCGGCCGGTCGATGGCTGATGAGGAAAAAGGCCAGCGCGGCACACACCAGCATGGACACGCCACAGGCGGCGAACACCACAGGGATGCCGACCGCGTCGGCGATGGCGGCGCCCAGCATGGGCGCGCCAAAGGCCACCACATTCAGCAGGAGGGTGTTCATGGCCACGTAGCGCGGGCGATCATCCTCGGGCATGATCTCGAGCAGCCACTCGAACAGGCTCACGTCGCCGGCGGTGACGAAAAATCCCGATAGCAGCGCTGCGAGGTACATCAGATACAGCCTTCCGGGGGTAGCCGCCGCAATCAGGCCAAAGTGAAGCCCCACGGCGATGCCCAGCAGCACCAGCATGCGGCGCTTGCCCACTCGGTTGGCCACGCGTCCCCAGAAAAAGTACCCCACCGTCATGGCAACGCTCTCGATCATGGTCCGGTTGCCGATCCAGGCGTCCGACACCTTGAGCGTGTTGACCAAAAAGAGACTGAACAACCCGGCCGGCATAAAGTATCCGATGCGCATGGCCAGCGTGACCAGCGCATAGGCACCAAAGCCCCGCCCAGAGGTAAAGGGCACCAGCAAGTCCGCCAGGTGCTGCCGCGGGGTGCGGCGCTCGCGCAGGCGCGCCTTTACCGATCGGGGCGTCATCTCGAGGCGCGAGTACATGTAGATGCTGCAGATGCCCACCACAAAGGAGATGGCAAAGAGCGTGAGATAGTTGGCGGGCCAGGGCAGGACGGTGAGCATCTGCCCAAAGAGCGAGACGCTGGCGCCCGATACCAAAAAGAGTAACGCCCAGCGCACCCCGTTGATGGCCGCCCTGCGTTGCGCGGGGACGGATTCGGCCAGAACGTCGTAGAACACGGTGTTGCCCAGCGTGCCGGGGATAGCCGTCAGCCCCCAGATGATGACGATCAACCAGGGCGCCCAGTTGGGATCCATCAGGGCGGCGATGGCGATAAAGGGATAGGAGAGGCGCAGGGCGTAAAAGCACCGGGCGCTGAGGCGCACCGGATCGGTCCAGCGGGAAACGATGGTGCCGGCAGGGATGGCAAAGCCGATGGTTATCAGTGCGGGCAGCGCCGTGAGCAGGCTGGTAGCCACCGCCGAGGCGCCCAGGCGGGCCAACAGCACCGGCAGAAAGGAGATGATACCGCCGATGACCACACCAAAGAGGGCGGTGTGCAGGATGAGGCGTCGGACGTTGCGATCTTCGCGCGTCGTCGGGTAGAGCAACTGCGAGCGGAACGTCAGTGTCAACCGAGAGAGCATTGGCGTTTCACCTGCAACGGGACTGGTAGAGGCGCAGCATGTGCCAGATACAAGCCACCGCGCCTGCCATCCCCCACCTGACTACCAGGCTGCAGAGCGACAAACGCGGTGCCAGCATCCCCACCGCACCCATGCAGATCGCACCACGGGCCGGCAGGTAAAAGGCGGAGAGGGCGGGATTCGAACCCGCGAGGCTTGCGCCTACACGATTTCCAATCGTGCGCACTCGACCGGACTATGCGACCTCTCCGCGTAGCCGGCATTATACAATGCGCATCGAGCGGTTCCAAATTCCGCGCCCTCTTGCCTTTAGCGATAGCACAGGTGGGCAGTGGTGTGAGCGTGGATATAGTCCCAATCCAGCGTTACGCCCAGCCCAGGCCCCTGCGGCACATAGACACAGCCCTGCGCATCCACCGCGTCGAATCCATCGGCATAGTCGGTATAGCCGGGCCCAAAGGTGCCTGCGTTACAGGGATGCAGCAGGCCCATCTCATAATAGTTGGTGTTGCGCACCGAGCTCATCAGATGGCGCTGCGCGGGCCCCGGGCCATGCATCTCTATATCCAGACCCAGCCCCTCGGCCGCATGCGCCAGCTTGACCACGCCGGTGATCCCGTCATAGCCGACGTCACCCCGCAGAAAATCGGTGGCATCGGCCAGGGCAAAGTCCACATGGGGCTCCAGGGTGCGCACGTGCTCCGTCTGCAGGAGCGGTGTGCGTACCAGCTGCCGCAGCTTGCGGTGGGCAAACTGCGAGATACCGCCGTCCTTGTAAGGATCCTCCAGCCAGTAAAAGCGCGCATCGTCGCAGGCGCGGCCTACCTTGACGGCATCGGCAAAGGTCTCGAGCTCGCAGGCGGGATCGAGCATCAGATCCATGCCCTCACCCACCCGGGCGCGCACCGCGCGAATGGTTGCGATCTCGCGCTCTACCTGTGAACCGCCCCAACCGTGGATTTTAAAGGCGGGATAGCCCCGCTCCTGACAGCGCTGGGCAAAGTCCGCATAGGCCTCGGGGGAATTCAAGCCGCCATTGTCGTCGCCGTGGGTGGTGCTGGCGTAACACTTGAGCGGGCGCACGTGGCCGCCAAGCAGCTCATAGATGGGCGCGTTATAGTACTTGCCCGCCAGATCCCACAAGGCCACATCGATAGCGGCCATGCCCACGCGAGCCTGCTGCCGCAAGGCACGCTTGACGTCCTGGTAGATGCGCTCACGCTCCAGGGCCGGCTTGCCGAGCAAATAGTGCAGGAACATGGGCAGCGTGGAGAGCTGCACGGCACCGGTCAGATACTCGCCGGTGAGCCCTACGTCGGTGTGGATCTGCAGAACCGTGCTGGTACGGGTGAGCGTGCTCCCCGCTTGGTACACCTGGTTAAAGCCGTTATAGTCGGTCCCAAAATCGACCAGCGTAGAGGTATAGTCCGTCAACTCGATGGCAGTAATAATCGGCTTGGACATGGAACCCTCCTGCAGAGCGCAACATGACAGAGCCGTGCAACGTCGAGATGATAGTGTGATGCTATGCCTGCGGTCAACCGAGCGTCAAGGCCAGGGGTTGCGGCCAGCAGCCCAGAGGCGAGACGGTTTGTCCACAAACGTCGCTGGGGGTATAATCAGTCATTGTGGGTTGCGGCCAAGCTGCAAGCCAGAATGCAGGAGGTAGGCGCGGCGATGCCAACGTATCAATACAAGTGCGAGACCTGTGGGGTTCGCTTTGAGCGCTTTCAGCACTTTTCCGAGGACCCGATTGCCAAATGCCCCGAGTGCGCGGGCCCGGTGCATCGGGTGATCCAGCCGGTTGGGGTGATTTTCAAGGGGAGTGGTTTCTACGTGACCGATAACAAGAAGAACACCGCCCTCCCCTCCAAAGTAGAGTCCAAGGAAAGCGGGGCGTCAGAGCCGGCGGAGAGCAAGGCGCCCGCCGCCAAGACCGCCAGCAACGATCAGCCCAGCGCCAAGGCGCCCGCCGCCGAGAGCAAGTAGCGCTATTACATCAACGCCATCTGTGCGCCACAAACTAGAGCTGAAACGCCTCGGTGTGCTGGACGACTTTATACTCAAAGTCGGTTACCAGGCCATCGAGGCGTTTGCGAAAGTCGACCCATTCCTGACTGTGGAGGGCCGCTTCCATCTCTTGATAAGTCTCTGTTATCCCTCCAGCGAGTACCTGCGGTCCCTTGCCCCAGACGGCGTACCAGGCATCGGTAGGCTGGATCCCGAGCCCCAGGATGGTCTTGGTAAACTCTTGCGTGAGAAACTCCAGATACTCGGACTCTTTTTCCTCACGGATATTCCAAACCATGATGATCTTGACCACAGATTCACTCTCCCTGCGTGTTAACCGCAAGCGCACCCGACAGTGGGAGGTTTGCCCATGCGCGCGTTGATTCAGCGAGCCTCCTATGGAGCCGTCAGCGTCAACGGCGAAACCATCGGCGAGATCGGCCAGGGCATGGTGATCCTCTTGGGCGTCACCGGCAGTGATACAGAGGCCGACAGCATCTGGCTGGCCGCCAAGATCGCCGGCCTGCGCGTTTTCGAGGATGAGCGAGGTGCCATGAACCTCTCACTCCTCGAGACGGGCGGCCAGGCGCTGGTGATACCGCAGTTCACATTGTACGGCGACGCACGCCGGGGTCGACGTCCAAGCTTTACCGAAGCCGCCCCCCCCGATGTTGCCGAGCCGCTGTTTGAGCACTTTTGTGCCGAGCTGCAGCAGCTGGGCCTGCCGGTAGCACGGGGACGCTTTCGCGCGCACATGCTCGTCCAGATCCACAACGACGGCCCCGTTACACTGATGGTGGACTCGGCCGTTTCCCGACGAGGCTCCTCCAAACCAGCCTCAGGGTGACGTTTCCTCCGGCTCGGGCGGCACAACGCCATCCACAAAGGCCTCTATGGCCTCGGCATAGCCCACCGCGAGCGCGTGGAGAAACGCGGGATCCTGCAGGAGCAGCCCCTCTTCGGCGTGGGTGATAAACACGGGCTCACTCAGCACACCGGGGATGTGTGTTTCGCGCCGAATGCGTGCCGACACCGGGCCAAGGATCATGAGATGCTTGCCCCGGCTATCGGACGGGTCGGGCTCAAAGTCATCCAGCACGCCGCGATCCTCCGGGTGGTAGCCATAGGCCACCATGGCATCGGTAAGATACTGGTGCACCAAGAGGGCAAAACGGCGATTCTCCGCACCCCAGGGGCGATCGGCACAGTAATAGGTCTGGATGCCTCCTACCTCCGGATAGCTGACCCCGTTTGCATCGGCCCAGGCATTGTGGTGAATCGAAAGCAACAGATCGGCATCGCTGGCATTCACGACATCGATGCGGGCGTGCATCTCGTCCTGGGTGTACTCCAGAACGCCGTCTCCGCTGGTATCCACCTGATCCACATTGACAGTGGTATCGGTTTCGCGGGTCATGCGCACCTGGAACCCACGGGCGAGGAGTTCGTCACGGGTGAGCAGCGCCAGCTCGAGGTTGATGGTGCTCTCGTGATAAACCATTTTGCCGTTCTCGTCGAAACGACGGGCCCCCAGGTCAAATCCTCCATGGCCCGGATCGAGCATCACGACAAAGGGCTCACGGGTGGGCGTGGCGGTGGGTACCGCAGTGGCCGTAGCAGTGGGGCTGGGGACTGGCGTAGGTGTTGCCGCAGGGGGAATTTCGGTCGCTGCTTCTGCAGGCGCCACACTGGGCTGCCCATCCGGGGTAACCACCTCAGGGTTGCCCTGCGCCGCATTGCTGCTGCAGGCGGCTAAACACAGGCAGGCCAACAACAAGAGTACGGAAACGGCTCGTCTCACCAGATCCCGGGACCCTTCCACCTTGACCACGTGATATCCTCCCTAGTCCCGCCTGCACGCTGGGAGCATGTTCCAGCCCCGTTGTACCTGTGCGCGGGTACAGGCCAGCGAGCCGCTGTTGTCGATCACAAAATCGGCCCTGGCCACCAGCAGCGCGGGGTCGCCCTGGGCCTCGATTCGCTGGAGCGCCTGCTCCCGGGAGAGTCCCGAGCGGTCCATCAGGCGGCGCAGCTGCAGCTCTGGCGAGAGGGTGACCACCCACACGGTGTCACAGTCTGCATCCAGGCCCGCCTCAAAGAGCTTGATGGCCTCGATCACCACCACCGGGCAGGAGCTGCTTCGGACCATGGTCCGCACCCGATCATGAACCGCAGGGTGGACGATGGCATCCAGGGCCAAAAGCGCCTCAGGATCCGCAAACACGATGGCCCCAAGAGCTCTGCGATTTATTTCACCGCCGGGCGCCAGAATATCAGCCCCAAAGCGCTGCACAATGCCGTGATATACCGCCGTGCCAGGAACCATCAACTCGTGCGCCACATGATCGGCGTCGATGAGGCAGGCTCCCAGCTGTTGCAGCATGTGCGCCACTGTGCTCTTGCCCGTGGCGATGTTGCCCGTCAGTCCGATGCAGCAGGTGTCAGTTGCCACTGCCCAGCTCCGCCACACGCTCACAACGTGCCAGACGCTCTTCCAGCGTTTCGCGCAGGCCGTGGTAGCCGATGCTCAGCTCGCGCACACGCTCGCCGTCCTGAGCGTTGCTCGCCTGGGCCAGCTGGTGTTCAGCCTCGCTGATCTCGCGCTCCAACACCTCGATTTCGCGTTCCAGTGACTCGAGTTCCTGCCTTCGTTGGTGCTCGTTCTTGCCCACGCCCGTAGATGCCGACGCAGGCACGCTCCGCTGCGCAGGCTCTGCCACCCGCTCGGCAATACGGGCTTCCTCCTCCTCCGCCACTTGCTCCAGATAGGCGGAGTAGTTGCCCTCGTATTGATGCAGCTCGCCTCCACGCAGAGCCCAGACATGGCTTGCCAGGGCATCCATGAGAAAGCGGTCATGCGACACCAGCAGGATGGTTCCCGGAAAGCCAGCCAGTACCGACTGCAGGATCTCCTGCGAGGTCACATCGAGGTGGGTAGTGGGCTCATCCAGTATGAGCAGGTTGGCACCGGTGATAGAGAGCAACGCCAGCGCCAGCCGCGACTGCTCTCCCCCGGAGAGATCGCCGATGCACTTGTCGATCTCATCTCCGGTGAACAAATAGCGCGCCAGCAGCGCGCGGGCCGGCTCGAGCTCATAATGTCCCGCAGCCACTATCTGCTGCAGCACGGTCTGCTCCGGGTTGAGCTCCTGTTTGGTCTGAGAGAGGTAGCCAACCTTGACACTGGCCCCAAGACGCAGGTCTCCGCCCAGCAGCTCTGTCTCGCCCAGCAGCGTTCGCAAAAAGGTCGTCTTGCCGGAGCCGTTGGGCCCCAGCAGCGCGACGCACTGACCGCGTTCCACCAGCAGCGGCCCGGAGCGAAAGAGCAGGTGTTGCTCACCGCTACCCTCGGCATCATCGGGGCGCGTGCGGTAACCCACCTGTACCCCCTGCTCGCTGATCAGTACCTGGTCACCGGAACGCAGGGTGGTGTTCAGACGCAGCCTCATCTGATGCTGCGCTTGAGGTTTGGAGATGCGCTCGACCCGGGCAAGGCGCTTTTCGCGACCGGCTGCTTCTTTGCTGCGCTGCCCCGCCTTGTAGCGCCGAATAAAGTCTTCTGT
>JAAYED010000053.1 GCA_012728955.1 Chloroflexota bacterium | reverse complement strand
TTATCTCCGACAGTGGATCAAAGACTAGACATCCGTCACGGAATGGCGAACAAGTCCGTGCCAAGCAAAGGAGTAACCATGGAGCTCAGCACTTTATTGTTCGAAAAAGGCGGGCCTCAGCACACCGCCGCCACTCTGCGGATCGCGCTGGAGCGCGCCAAGGCTTTGGGCATCAAACAAGTAGTAGTGGCATCGTCCCACGGGTCGACGGCGAAGGAGGCACAGGCGCTGTTTGCCCCTGAGGGCATCCGCCTGTGCGCGGTGAGCATCTCCCACGGGTGGTCATCGCTGGGTTGGTGCATGAAGCCTGAAGAACGTGAGGAGCTGGAGGCGCTGGGCATCACAGTGGTTACGGGCCTGCACGCGCTCAGCGACGGCGTCGGCACCGCCTTTGCCGAAAAGTATGGCGGACGGCCTACGGAAGAGATTGTGCGAGATGTGCTTTACCGGTTCAGCCAGGGGATGAAGGTGGCTGTCGAGTGCCTTCTGATGGCTGCAGATGCAGGCTGGGTCGACATGGAGTCAGAAGTGATCGCCATTGCTGGCACAGATTTTGGCGCCGATACGGCCATTGTGTGCAAGCCTGCCTATCCGCGCACTTTTCTGGAGCTCGAGATCCGCGAGATCCTCGCCAAGCCGCGGACGCGATAACGCAGGGGGCGGCAGAATCCGCCCCCTGCGAGACTGTCAGGCAAAGAGCGATGTGCTCAGGTACCGCTCACCGGTGTCCGGCAGCACCGCAACGATCAGCTTGCCCGCCATTTCGGGCCGTGCCGCAACCTGGAGGGCCGCCCAGAGTGCTGCTCCGGAGGAGATGCCACAGAGAATGCCCTCGCGCCGAGCCAGCGCACGGCTGGTGGCAAGGGCATCGTCGTCGGCAACGCGGATGATCTCATCCATCAGGCCAAGGTCCATGACCCGAGGAACAAAACCTGCCCCGATCCCCTGGATGCCGGACGTGCCCCGCTGACCACCTGAGAGGACGGGGCTTGCGTCCGGTTCCACCGCGACCAGGTGAACAGCCGGATTGCGCTCCTTGAGGAACCGCCCCGCTCCGGTAATGGTACCGCCCGTACCAACCCCTCCCACCAGCACATCGACGCGCCCCTCGGTGTCGCGCCAGATCTCTGGCCCCGTGGTCCGATAGTGCACCTCGGGGTTGGCAGGATTATCGAACTGCAGCGGGATGAATGCTTTTCCCGCGGCGGCTGCCAGCTCTTGCGCCCGTGCGATCGCCGCGGGCATACCGCCCGACTCGACCAATTCCAGCTCGGCGCCCAGGGCTCGCAACAGTTTGCGCCGCTCCTCGCTGACGGTGCTGGGCATGGTACAGACCAGACGATAGCCCCGCGCCGCACAAACCATGGCCAGCCCGATCCCGGTATTTCCGCTGGTTGGTTCGACAATCAGCGTGTCGGCCGTGACCTTGCCCTCTCGCTCCGCGGCCTCGATCATGCTCAAAGCCGTTCGATCCTTGACCGAGGCCAGCGGGTTGAATGATTCTACCTTGACCACAACCGTGCCGGCCAGCCCCTCGGCCAGACGATTCACTTGGACCAGAGGGGTGTTGCCGATTGTGCCCGTTATGTCACTATAAATCCCCGGCATGATTACTCCTTCCCATCGATCGTTCGTTGTGAGGCAGGCGCATGCCTGCGCCTGCGCCAGGCGCGACTGCCTGCCCCAAACAGGCCCGCTGCGCAGAGCAGCGCCGCACCGGCTGCCCCCACCCTGACAGCGGCATCCCAACCTTGCCCGTTCGAGCCGGCGCCACTGAAGGATGCCTCTGCCACCGGAATCATCAAGTTGTCGACCGGCACATAATCGTCCGTGAGAATGACCGGCTCTTCCTCGCCAAGGTATTGCTCCAGAACCGGCTCCGCCAGCGCCCCATCGCCCTGAGGCAGACCGGAGAGTGCGATGGGTCGCTGACTGCAGGCCACCACCCATGTAGTACGGGTGCTGGTTCGCCATCCACTGGTGGAAGGGATCACCACCACGTGCGCAAACACCTGCTGCAAGGTGCGCACAAAAGCCCGCATAAAGTGCCCTTCCGTCCCCGCATCGATGATATTGGCGAGGTAAACCCCGTCCTCACGCAGAACACGATCGATCAATTGCGCAAATTCCAGCGTGGTGAGGTGGTAAGGTACGGAATAGTCGTTAAAGGCATCCCCAAACACAACGTCGTAAGTATCAGGTTGCGCATCCGCCACCAGATACCGGCGCGCATCCTGATTGTGCGTCTCGATGGCAGTGTCCTCGGGCAGGCCCAGCCAGCGGTGGGCCGCCCAGGTGACGCCCGGATCGATCTCGGTCACGACGATGTGGCTTTCGGGATGCACGGCCTGGAGATAGCGCGGAAAGGTGTATCCCCCGCCGCCAATAAAAAAGGCCTCCAGAGAAGTGCTCTTCTGGAGGACCGGTGCCAGCAGGCCTGCGTAGGTGCGCTCATAGCCATAGGCAAGAAAGGTGGGGTCATCAAGGTCAGTGTAACTGTGCACCAGTCGATCCAGCAAGAGCTCGCGAACCCGATGACCTTCCTTTTCGTCCTCATGAATATTGATGCAGAAATAATCTGTCTCGCGCATACAGTCGGCCTGCAGGTAGCCGGCGCTGCTCAGCAGGCCCAGCGCCACGCCGTACACGGCCAGTAAAAGCACCACGCGCCAGAGCGCCTGCCGCCAGGGGACCGTGGTCAGAAACCATACGCTCAGCACACACAAAAGCGCCGACACACCGATAATGGTGCTCTTGGTGCCAAAACGCGAGATGAGATAAAAGCCAGTGAGAAAGGTGCCGAGAATGCTGCCCGCCGAAGACCAGGCATAGATCTTGCCGACCGTGGTGCCCGCCCTTTGCAGATCCTGCAGACTGAGCTTGACCACGATGGGAGACACACAACCCAGGATGACGCTGGGGAGGAGAAAGAGGATGGCAATGTAGAGCACAATCCAGACCAGCAGCGGCATGGGAAAGGGCGCCTGTAGCCCGTGCACCCTCCCTCCGAGCCAGAGAGGCAGCAAGGTGGTCACCGCCGCCAGGCCCAGCACCAAGCCCAGCAGTGTGGTCGACCCGTAGCGGTCCGCCAGGCGACCGCCAAGGTAGTTACCCAGAGAGATGCCCGCCAGAATTACGCCGATGACAGAGGTCCAGGTGTATAGTGAGACTCCGAGAGTGGGTGCAATCAAACGGCTGGCAACGAGCTCGATAACCATGATGCAGGCGCTGCTCACCAGCACCAACAGGTAAGGGTTCCACAGGCGTCTCTGCAGGCTCACTTGGCCTCCCAATCCATGGCGGCTTGAACGGATGTACCGGCGCGCAGCTCCAGAGACGGCAGAGACGGCTACGGTTGGCCGTACCGGGCATCATTCTCCAGATGCTCTTCATAGGTCTCGGCAAACACGTGCGAACCATCGGGCTTGGCCAAAAAGTACAGATACCTGGTATCCGCGGGAGAAAGCACTGCCTCGATAGAGGCCAGGCCAGGATTGCAGATCGGTCCCGGCGGCAAACCCGGATTCAGGTACGTGTTGTAGGGCGAGACCACACTGTTGAGATCATCCCGCAGCAACTGCGGCCAGCAGTCCCCCGTCTCCTGGTTACACCCAATGGCATATTGCACAGTGGGGTCCGCCTGCAGGGGCATATCGATGGCCAGACGATTCAGAAAAACGCTGGCGATGACGGGCCGCTCCTCGGGGATCATGGCCTCACGCTCCACGATAGAGGCCAGCACCACCACCTGGTAGACCGACATGCCTGCCTGCTCCGCCTTGAGACGCAAATCCTCGGAAAAGCGCCAGTCAAAGTTGCGCAGCATGATCTGCACGACGTCTTCCGCCGAGGTATTGGCAACGAATTGGTAAGTATCTGGAAAGAGGAAACCCTCCAGACCCACCGGTGCATTTTCCGGACGTGCCTCAAGAAAAGGCCAATACACATAGGCATCGCTACTGGTAGCCATGGCAAGGAAAGAAGCCGCATCGGTGATGCCGCCCGCCTCCAGCGCCTTGGCCACCTGCTCCATACGCCAGCCCTCCAGAATCGACACCGTCTCGCTGGGGAGCAGACCTCGCTGGAGCTTTTCCATGATCTGCTCCATGGTCATGCTGCGCGCAAGCATGTAGGTGCCCACTTGGATATCGCTGTCGGCGCCATGGTATTGCACCATGCGACGAAAGACCTCTGCGTCCGCGATGAGGTTCATCTCTTCCAGCTTGAGCGAGACACTGGTGAGGGACTCGCCGGGCTCGATCACGAACAACAGTTGCTCGTCGTCAGAGGGGTCTACGGGCTCGGCCGCTACATCACCCTGTGCCTTCAGGTACAGCCCCAACAAGGCACGTTCGATGCCGTCCGCCGTGATTTTATAGTCGTGCACACTACGCTCATTGGCCGAGCGGCGCACGTACATGAAACTCGCCCCCAGAATGGCCACAACGACCACCAGCGTCAGTACGGTGGTCAAGGCCAACAGGATCGTCCGAAATGCCCGCGCCATCAGCGTGCGTCCTCCCTGTGATCGCTCAGATAGTCCTGCAGAATCACAGCGGCAGCCCAGGCATCGACACCCAGAGCATCCCTGCCCCTGCGAGAGTGGTCCTGCTCCATGAGATCTCGGGCCTCTGCGGTAGTGTACCGTTCATCAACCAGGTCAACGGGAAGCTGAATGTGCTGCGCCAGGCCCCGCAGATAGGCGCGCGTTGAGAGTGCTTGCTTGCCCTCCTCACCAGAGGGCAACAATGGCAGCCCGACGACGATGCCGGTGACCTGTTCCCGCAGAACGATCTCTTGTAACTGTCGATAGCTGGCCGAGCCCGCCACACGCGGGATCACCCCATACGGGCGAGCCATTATGCCCAAGGCGTCGCTCAGCGCCACTCCGATCCGCTCATCCCCTACATCGAGCGCCATCAGGCGACTCATGGCTGTGAGGAGAGCGTGATGGAAAAGCGGTCATCGAGCAGCGGAAGGCGTTGCCAACCTTCGGGCGTCACGGTGACACGGGGCGCCGAGACCAGATTCAGATTCTGATGCAACCAGTCAATTGCCTGCTCGATGGTGCGCCCACGGGTGGCGTCGCGTACCCATCCATAGTCCAGCGCCGGCACCACCTCGGCACGGGCGCCCAAGTCAAACTCCAGCCAACTTTCATCCATACGCGAGTCGCCCAGCTGCTCCACCGAAAGGCTGTCCCCGATGATCTCTACGTCACCGCCGGCAGCCTCGTGGATGCGAGCCTCTGCCAGGCGTCGCAGATGGTACTGGTTGACGGCAGACCCACGCACCACCAGCCGCATCCGACCAGAAAGAACGTCACTGCGCTGCAAAGGGGCCTGATCGTACTGCATTGACATGATCTCTACAGTAAGCGTTGAGGGCGGCACAAACTCGTCGGCGGATAGTTGCGACACGAGCTCGTCATAGGCTGCCTTTTGCAGCTGCTCTACCAGCATCGCTTGCAGCTGGTCCAAGTCAGGATAAGCAATAATGGGCACGCGACGGCTGCCACCGCCGCCGATGCTGCCGTCGTTACTGACTTCGACCTGGCTGGCGAGGGTTCCCTCCACCCGAGTGAGGGTATTGGCACCGGCCATGGCATAGCCCGGCTCTACCGCCTGCACTGGCGCCCGCGCTGTGGCTGATGGACCGGCCGGCAGGTTGACCTCTGAGGTAGTGCGAAAACGCATGGCATCGCCGCTGCCCGAGCGAACCACAGTTCCCTCGGGTATGGTGATGGCATCGGCAGTGCGGTTGGTAAAGACCACCTCACCGCTGGCATATCCCTCTGCAACGTCCGTAGTGCCCGTTGCGGGCGTCTCTGCCGAGCCTTCCACAATCACCTGGACACTGCGCAACGGCACCAGGCCGAGCTCGGCATCGATGGCATCGTATCGCGGGTTGGCCTGCACCGTAAACCGGACTTGCTCCGTTGTAGAGACAGGCGAGAGTACCAGCTCTGCGCTGGGCAGAAAAACAGCCACGACGCCAACCATCACAGCAAGAAGCAAAGCAATAAAGCCCAGCCCCACCAGGACGGTCCAGAGGTTAAAGCGGGCGGGAACGCGCTGATCGCGACGGCCCAGAGGCTCCTCCAGGGGCTGCACCCTGCGCCCCAGATCTGAACTCCTGGTAATCTCGGTCGACTCGAGTTTGCGCACCGCAGCGGGAAGCGAGCTCCTCACGGGAATGCCAGCCGTTCGCGCCAAAGTGCGGGCCTGGCCATCGCGAGAGACCAGTCGCAGCTCGAGCCCCTCGTCGGCGGCAATGCTCGCCAGGCGCTTGAGTCCGAACAATTGGCGCGCCAGCGGTGTCCTCCAGGGCAGGACCATCCACACTTGAGCACTCGTGCGGGCACGCCGCAGCAGCTCACAGGCGGTATCGATGGTATCCTGACGCGTCAAAAAGATCACATCGGTTGGGCGCAAAGAATTTCCTCCAGGCGAGGGTCACCCGCGTGCCGCAGGCCGCGCACGCACGATGTCACACAACAGGCGATCAAGGACATAGGCAGGGGCATACAGACGCGCCACATAGTGCACCATGGATCGCAAAAGCAGAAAGGCAGGTCCGTTGGCCTGTCCGGTGCTATCCAGCACCGCACTGACACCATTCGGATCCAAGGCATCCACTTTGGGGCATCGCGCACAGCCCAAGCGCTGCTCCCAGAATGGCGTGGCCAGCGCGGGCGTAATCTCCGGAACCAGCCCCGTGGCGTCGTGAGAATACACACGAAAGGGCAAATGACTGCTGGGTGCCACCGCCGACACCTGGTCCGCCAGTCGTCCCATCCATTGCCGCAGCGCCCTCCAATAATTGGCAGAGAGGCGCTGGTCGACATCCTCACGAAGCTGTCCGCTGCGAAATGCCCGCATCAACGCTTCCGTCTGATTGTCAGGCACGTCCAGGCCTTCGAGGGTCCCCGCCAGCAGCGACTCGGCACCATGGGGGATCGAGGCCACCCATTCCACTCTTCCACGGCGCACCTGATCGACCGTGGTGATGCTCGAGTCCACCACCACCAGCAGAGAGGCGGCGTCGGCCAGCGGCGACGCGAGCACAACGTGATGGGGGACGATTCCGCCGAGGTCGAGCCCCAGGCGTTGGGCGATCAGCTGCAGCGATCGGATCCACTCGGCAGGGGCCAGAGAGAAACAGATGTTCAACTGTACCAGGTCACCGGTCATGCCCACGGGATCGCTCACCTGCTGGCCATCAACGGTGATCAACGCCAGCGTTCCGGCGATGATATCTTCCCGGCTGCCTCTGGACCTCACATCGAGACGATCCTGGGCCTTGCGATAGCCACGGCGCAGCAGCGTCTGCATTTCGTCCAACGAAATGGGACGTCGCGAGTGTCGCCTGCGCGTCTCATCCACAATCGAGAGACTGCGGGTCACGCCGGACGGGATGGTCATGGTTACATAGTCAGGCACAATCTTGCGGCCAGCGGGCCGCGAGGTCATGTCCTCAGCCTGAGCCAGGGCCACATCACAGGCTCGATACCAGCGGTCAGGATCGGGATGAGAGCCATAGCCACTGGCCTGCACAGGGGCCGCAGCCAGACCGAGAATCTCCCCGGTGCCCCCCGAGAGACGCAAGACCGCCGTGCGCACATGGCCCGCCTCCCACGTTACCACTGTGTGGTGTGACGTGGGCGCTGGACCCGCAGCCTTCAGGTTGAGCCTGCCCAACAGCGCCATTGCCTTCCTCAACAGTGCCATGCCCGGCACCCGTCGGAATCGACGGTTCATCACTTTTCCAGGGCGCTTGCCACCAGCTGGTACACCGACTCCAGGGCCTCGGGAAGGCGTTCCGGATCCTTGCCTCCCGCCTGAGCGATGTCCGCTCGCCCGCCTCCCCCACCACCCATGAGGCGCGCAGCAGGGCCCGCAATTCTGGCAGCGCTCAAGCCTCTGGCTACTACGTCCGGTGTGAGCGCCACCAACAGCATCGGGCGTCCATTCACCACCGCCCCCAGCGCGACGACGGCGCTGCCCAATCGGTCCCGCAGCTTGTCCGCTACGCCACGCAGGGCATCCATGTCGTGGGCTGACACCTGCGCCGCCAGGGTGGCGACGCCCTGAACCATCCGCGCCTGCTCAACGAGGGCATCCGTTTCACCCGCGGCCAGGCGCTCCTCGAGCGCATGCACCACACGCCGCTGCTCTCGCAGCTGTGCCGCCAATGCCTCGGCACGCCCCAACAGGTTGTCTGGGCGTTCGTCCAGCACAATGGCCAGCTTGTTGAGCAGAGACGTTTGCTCGCGGCGAAAGCGATCGGCGCCACGACCAGTTACGGCCTCGATGCGACGCAGACCTGAACCTACGCTGGACTCGCCAGTGATCACGAACGAGCCTATCTCGCCGGTTGCGCGCAAGTGAGTGCCCCCGCAGAGCTCGCTGCTAAAGCCCTCCACATTCACCACGCGCACCCTGTCGCCATATTTTTCGCCAAACAGGGCGATTGCGCCGGTGTGGCGCGCATCGTCAAAGTCCATCACCTGCGTGTTCACCGCTCGGTTGTTACGAATCTGCTCGTTGACGATCTGCTCGACCTGCTGCAGCTCCTGATCGGTCACCGCTGCGAGGTGCGTGAAATCAAACCGCAGCCCCTCCGCCGATACCAGAGAGCCGGACTGAGCGGCATGTTCCCCAAGGACCACGCGGAGCGCCCGATGCAGCAGGTGGGTAGCGGTGTGGTTGCGCGCTACGTCCAGCCGACGCGCCCGCTCCACCTGAGCCCTGACCGCATCGCCTACCGACAACGTTCCAGAGGTGACCGTTACCTGATGCACGATGAGGTCGCCTGCCGGGCGCGTGGTGTTGGTGACCACAGCGCGCAGCTCGTCACCGCTCAGCTCGCCCAAGTCGCCTACCTGACCGCCGCCCTCGCCGTAAAAGGGCGTCCGGTCCAACACTACCTCGACGGACATGCCGGCATCGGCAGAGCGCAGCGCTTCACCATTGTGAGCAATAGCGAGTACTTGACCGGTGGCCTCAAGCGTCTCATAGCCAAGGAACTCGGTCGCAGGCAGCCCAAGGTTGACAAGCACCTGCGCCCTGTCGCCATGGGCCTGGTGCGCATCGCGAGCGCGCTGCCGCTGCTCTTCCATGGCCGTACGGAATCCGGGCTCGTCCACCTCGAGACCCATCTCGCGTGCAGCATCCTTGCTCATCTCGAGCGGAAAACCGTAGGTATCGTACAGACGAAACAGTTCGATGCCGGGCACGACCTTTTCATGGCGTTGGGCCATCTGCTCGGCGACCTCACCGAGGCGAGCCAGTCCCTGATCCAGCGTCGCCAGAAAGCGCTCTTCCTCACGAGTGATGGCCTCGCAGATAAAGTCCCGCCGCTCCACCAGCTCATGATAATGCTCGCCCATGGTGTCGATCACGACCGAAGCGGTCTGTGCCAGGAAGGGGGCGCGGAACCCGAGGAACCAGCCAAAGCGGGCGGCACGTCTGAGCACCATGCGCGCCACGTAGGAGCGCCCCTCGTTGCCGGGCAAGACGCCATCAGCGATGAGAAAGGCAATGGCGCGGCTGTGATCTGCGATCACCCGATAGGCCGTGAGGTTCGCCAGGCGCGTCGCATCGTCGTGCCCCAGCAACTCCTGGGTACGGCGCATGATGGGCACAAAGAGATCCGTGTCGTAATTGTTGTCCGTTCCCTGCAGGAGCGAAGCAATGCGCTCGAAACCGGCGCCGGTGTCGACACCCGGCTTGGGCAGCGGCACCATGGACCCATCTTCCCGCTTTTCAAACTGCATGAAAACCAGGTTCCAGATCTCAAGCCAGCGATCGCAATCGCTCGCCGGGCCACAATCCGGTTGATGACAGGAACAAGCCTCGGGTCCGCGATCGTACAGCACTTCAGAGTTGGGGCCGCATGGGCCGGTATCGCCCATCTCCCAGAAGTTGGTCGCTGCACCAAGGCGGGTGATCCTGCCGGGTTCGGTGCCGACATACTTTTCCCAGAGCGCATAGGCCTCGTCGTCGTCGGTGTACACGGTGGGGTACAGGCGCTCCGCCGGAAGCCCCAGATCGTGGACAAGAAAGTCCCAGGCAAACTGGATGGCTTCTGCCTTGAAATAGTCGCCAAAGGAAAAGTTGCCCAGCATCTC
>JAAYED010000052.1 GCA_012728955.1 Chloroflexota bacterium | reverse complement strand
GCATATTGTTCGAGTCGTTGCTGGCGCTGCCATCCACCGCCAGGCTGACGGGCACTCCTGCCTCCAGCATCTCTCTGATGGGCGCGATACCCGATCCCAGGCGCATGTTGCTCGAAGGACAGTGCGACACACCGGTGCCCGTTTCAGCCATGAGGGCGATCTCCTGCGCATTGGGGTGCACCACGTGCGCCCACCACACGTCAGAGCCCGTCCAGCCCAGCGAGGCCATGTACGCGATGGGCCGCATGCCCACCCGATCCAATGTGTAGGCCTCTTCGTCCAGCGTCTCGGCCACATGGGTATGCAGACGCACGCCATAGGCGCGGCCCAGCTCTGCTGAGCGACGCATCAGATCCTCCGAGACGTTAAAAGGCGCACACGGCGCCACGGCGATGCGCAACATGGCGCAAGGCGCTGGATCGTGCCAGCGCTCGATGGCCTCACGGGTGGCGAGCAGTATGGCATCCTCATCCTCTACGGAATTGTCGGGAGGCAATCCCCCCTCTGACTCGCCGATGGACATGCTGCCCCTGCAGGGATGAAAACGCACACCCAACTCCTGGGCAGCGCGAATCTCGTCGTCGATGGTGGCGCCATTGGCATACAGATAGAGATGATCACTGATGGTGGTAGCCCCGGAAAGAATCAATTCCGCCATGGCCGCCTTGGCGCTCACGTACACCATCTCTGGCGTGAGCCGATTCCAGCGGGGATAGTGCGAGACCAGCCAGTCGAACAGGCGGGCATCCTGCGCCGCCGGCAATGCTCGGGTAAGGGACTGGAACAGGTGGTGGTGAGTGTTGATCAGACCGGGCAGCACCACCATTCTCGAGGCGTCGATACGGCGGGTGGAACGCTCTGCGCGGACCGTTGCGGGCAGCTCGGCAGCAGGCCCAACCCAGGTGACCACGCCGCCCTCGGCCACCAGCGACGCATCGCACAGCTCGCCCAGCTTTGAATCCATGGTGGCCAGTACTCGGGCATGATCGATCAGCAGCTTGTTCATGATGTCTCTCCGCAAGCCTCCGGACCCGCCATCCCGCTGTTCGAGATGGGGCCTCTTTCTGCTATACTCGATGGGACGATGCGTGTTAGGAGAGCGATGCAGCCTGACGGAACGCGCCTGATATTCTGGCTCGATCTGATCGTCCTGTTGACAGGCGCCTTGATGGCCATCCGTGGCCAATGGGACTATGTGCTTGCCGCGATCATCGCACTGGCACTGATGAACAGTTACGACACCTTTGCCAACCGGCGTAACCGCCCATGAACGAGCGAGCGCGCCACGGGCGCCTTCCCGACTGGGTGGCCTACGAGTTGCCCCTGCTGGCGTCGATGGCCCTGATCTGGGTGCTCTCCGACCAGCCTTCGCTGCCAGGCCCGGGGGAACGGGGCAGCCTGATCAGGGACATTTTCAACTATGGCAGCCATGCCTTTATTTATGGCCTGGTCGCCTTGCTCGCCTGGCGGGTACTGAACCACCGTGCCTCACGCTGGAGACACCTGGCGGTCTGTCCCCGGCTCACGGCGACCCTGTTGGCGCTGGGCTGGGGCCTGTTGGATGAGTACCACCAAAGTTTCATCCCGGGACGCACCGCCTCGCCCTGGGACGCACTCACAGACCTCGTCGGTGCCACCCTGGCGGTATGGGCGGGCCCTTTGCTGCTGCGGTGGTTGGACCAGCGCAGGAGCAGCCACACCCCGGCATCAGTCTAGCACGGGCCCAAAGGCCCGTAAACCAGCAAGGGCCGTCGCACAAGGCACTGAGCGATGCAACAATTGGCTGTCGACTCGCAACAAGGGATGCCCTCCTGACACGATAGGAGTTGCCATGGACCGGTATGCATCTACAGCGAACTTGAATGCAAGGCGGCTGGCCTGGCCAGCGTGCTCTAACGTCCGTGACCTGGGTGGCCTGACTACCGGCACCGGTGCCGTCACCCGTTTTGGGCGGTTCATCCGGGCCAACAGTCTGGCACGACTCACAGAGAGCGGTTGGCAACAGTTACGGGCATACGGGGTACACACCATCGTCGACCTGCGCGCCCCGCGCGAGACCCGTGCCGATGGCTATGACATCCCCTTTGGAGACTCTCCCCTGGTGCATGCAGCCATCAGCATGCTGCCCATGGACCAGGGCACCGAGCACCTGTTCGAGATTGCGTCCACTCGCGGCGAGGAATACACCCTGTTTGTGGAAACCTACCAACCCGCCATCGCCACCATCGTGCGCACGCTGGCTCTCGCCCCCGAGGGCGGGGTGCTGTTCCATTGCCAGGGAGGCAAAGACCGCACCGGCATCCTCGCCGCCCTGCTGCTCTCGCTGGCCGGAGTGCCCAAAGGGACGATTGTGGCGGACTATGCCCTTTCGCAGCATCTCCTGCGTCCCGACTGGGAGCGCCGCGTGGCCGCGGCTCTGGCCTCTGGCGCCCCAGTCCCAGAGGAGCCCCTCTCCGAACCCGCAACCATGGAGAAACTGCTGGCCCATTGGCGGGAACGCTACGGGGGGCCGCAAGGGTATCTCGAGTCGATCGGCGTCGGCCGAAAAGTGCAGGAGATGCTCCACAGCCGCCTGTTGGACTGAGACCGGCCGGCAGCACCCAGCGGTCCGTGCGGCGCTGCGGGCTGCACGGACCACCACGAAGGTCCCCTCATGTCACCACATATCGGTCGGTGTGAACTGCTTCTGTTGATCCCCTGATCAACCTGCAACTTTTGCTGCTGATCCATGCGCTGCGCGATCTCTGGCATCGGGCACCGAAAGAGTTGGGTGACAACAGCAAACTGCTCCGAGCGCTGGTGATCAACCTTGCGAACACCCCCGGGTCGCTGATCCATCCATGCTGAGCCAGGGCCAAGGGGCGGCAACAAACACCCATACTGAGCAGGGGGGAATCCTGCTCAAGTGGAGCACGGGTGCGGGCCTGCAGGCTGCCTCGCTGAGAGACTGTACCCGCGGCGGATGCACCCGTGCCCCCCCTCTAGCCTATGCCTTGGAAGTATAGCCCAGCATGGCGAGCCACTCGTAAAAGCGCTCGATCCAGCCGTCTACAGGCAGGCCGGTGTGATTCATGCCAAAGCCATGGCCGCCCCGAGCGTACAGATGGAGTTCGGCCTCCCGGCCGGCCGCGCGCCAGCGCTGGAACATCTCCAGGCTGGCCGGCATGAGCCCATCATCCTGCGCACAGGCGATAAAGATGGGCGGTGCATCCGCCGGTACCTCGCCCGGCGCACCGGCCCCATAGATGGGCGCGCCAAAGGCGGGGCGGCTGTCCGCCGCATACTCCAGCGTCGCCAGCGAGGTCACCGATCCGCCCGCGGAAAAGCCCATGATGCCAACCCGCTCGGGGTCCAATCCCCACTCTGCAGAACGCGCACGCACCAGCCGGATGGCCTGCTGCGCATCGGCGCTGACCAAGGGAAACAGTGGTGCCACATACCCCATAAAGTCGGTGTGCGAGCCCTCCATGCGGTCACGCATGTCCTGCGGAAAGGTGTCGTCGGTGGGCATCAGGCGATACTTGAGTACAAAAGCAGCGATGCCCCGCGCCTGCAGCCACTCGGCCACCTGCAGTCCCTCGTGCTCCCAGGCCAAAAAGTGCCAGGCGCCACCCGGAGCCACGACGATCGCCGTACCGACCGGATCCTTGGGCAGAAAGGGCGTCAGTGTAGGCCGGGCGATGTTGCGCACGCCCCGCATGCTGTGCCCCAAGTCACCATACTCTTCACTGTAGGTCCAGGTCTCTGAACCGGGCGCAACGCCCTCCCACAAAGGGATCTCGGTCCGCTTCAATTCTTCCCATCGGTCACCCATGGTACCTCCATACACTCACTGTGAAACTATGCCACCAGACCCAGCATCTCCATCCATTGATAGAACCGTTCGATCCAGCCATCGCTCGGCAAGCCGTTGTGGCGCATGCCAAAACCGTGTCCACCGCGGGCATAGATGTGCAACTCTGCCTCGTGGTTGGCAGCCCGCCAGGCATCAAAGAGCGCCAGGCTGCGCCCCACCAGCCGATCGTCGGCCGCAGCTGCGATGAACAGGGGCGGAGCATCCACCGGCACGGTGAGAACAGGGGCTGCCCCATAGATGGGGGCACAGAAATCCGGGCGTGAGGAAGCATCGTACTCGGTGGCCGCGGCCGCCGCCACATAGCCACCAGCCGAAAACCCCATTATGCCTACCCTGTCAGCGGCTATGTTCCATCGGACGGCGCATTCCCGCACCAGCCGTATGGCCTGCAGCGCGTCCGACAGGATGAGATCGTGGATAAAAACACGGTCATCGGGCCCGCGCCGGCTGTGGCCGGCTGCGGCATCGTTGGGGAAATCGTCTCCTGTCTCGAACAACCGATACTTTAGGATAAAGGCTGCCACGCCCCGTGCGTTCAGCCAGCGGGCCACGTCGATGCCCTCGTGGTCCCAGGCAAGAAAGCGAAAGGCACCGCCAGGCGCAATGATCACCGCTGCCCGTGAAGCTCCGCTCCCAGGGGGCAGCATGGGCGTGATACTGGGGCGGGTGACATTGCGCACCACCCGCAGCGCGGGCGGCACCAGCCCCTCTGTCTCGGTCTGATGCCACTCCTCCGAGCCGGGGGCCACACCGGCGTAAAGTGGAATTTCGGTTGCGCGCAAGGCATCCCAGGGATCCGAATTCATCATGCCTCCTTTGCCATCAACGTCGGATACTGCCCGGTCGCCAGGTCACCTGCCCCACCAGGCCGTCGCCGGGCTGTCCGTCAAAGGCGACGACCACAGCCACCTCGGAGGCGACCAGGCTGCCCAGGCTCACTTCCAAGCCTGCCTCGGCGCGTTCACCCTTGACCACAGTCACACCCGCCTCAAGGTCCAACTGCTCGCCCCGCATGGGGATCACCATAACCCGAGCGGCACCGCGTACGCCGGCAAACTGGATGGCCAACCCATCCCGAGGACCATTGGGCACGCGCGCGATGCTGACCATGCTGGTGTGCCCCGCGCCCGTCACCAGAAGAGGGTCTCCCTCGGGACGCAGGGTTCCCACCGTGGGTGTGGTGGTGGCGATCCACTCTCTGAGGCTGCTCGCCTCCCAGGGCTCCTCCGCTGCCGGCGATACCCACCAGTGCTCGAGGCGCCAGGCGAGCTCGGCGGCGGGCACAAAGGGCCGACGCTCCACCGCAGCTACTGGGATGCGCAGCGAGGCGGGGGCCAACCCATCTGCCTCGGCTACCAGCGTGAGATCCCCGGCAGTAAAGCCTGCCCGTACGATCACCTGACACTTGCCGTTAAAGAGGTGCCGCTGGGTGGCGACGTCGGCCTCGTGGCTGTGTGAGTCTCCATTGCCCACCCCGAGGATCTCGCCATCACCGATGAGGTAAAAGTGCACCAGATCGCTGGCGGTTGGAACCGAGGTGCCCTCCACATCGACCGCGCTCACCTCGATGGGGCACACATCCTCGCCATCCGCCCGCAGCAGCGAGACACCCAGCACCAGCTGCAGGGCCGCCGGGCCACCGGTGGTCTCGGCAAAGTCCTGGGCCACTGCCACCTGCCCCCGCCGGCCTACGGCCTGCAGCACGCCCCGTTCAAAGGGAACGGTCCACCGAGGCGGATCGTAGCGATCCACGGTTTGCTCACCCAGTGACTGGCCATTGAGGTAGAGCTCCACCGTCTCGGTGTTGGCATAGCACCAGACCTCGATGGGCTCGCCCTCGCGACCGGTCCAGTTCCAGTGGGGCAGAATGTGCACCATGGCCGGGCGGTCCGCCCACAGAGCGCGGCAGAGCCAGGCATTGTCCTTGGGGATGCAGCAGGTATCGAGCATGCCACTCTGCGAATGCACAGCGGGCCAGCTCTCTTCACCTCGGTACTCGATGCCCGTCCACAGAAAACTACCCATCACGTCTGGACGATCAGCGGCCCGCCAGGCGTCGCGCACGCTGGAACCAAAGTCGTACTCCTGGTGGTCATAGGCGGGGATATAGCCACCCTCTCGAGAGTACATCCCCCGCGACGTGCTGGCCGCTGCGGATTCCGACGCCACCAGAGGCTTGTCGGGGAACATGGCCCGTACGGCATCGTATTGCTGCAGGCCATAATTGATACCGATCACGTCCAGCGCCACCGCTGCCGAAGATGGCTGGCCATCGGTGGTGGCCAGCCAACCATGATTCATGGCGCCGGTAACAGCCCGCGAGTCATCCAGGGCGTGCACCCTGGCCACCATGGTTTCCGCCGTGCGCCGCCCGGCCTCGCTGCCCTGCAGCGGCTCCTCGTTAAAAATAGACCACAGCACCACTGAGGGATGGTTGCGATCGCGCCGCACCATGGTCTCCAGCTGGGCCAGCCCGTCCGCCGAGCTGCTGAACCAGCGCGTCTCATCCATCACCAGCATGCCCACGGCATCACAGGCATCCAGCAACTCAGGGGCAGGTGGATTGTGTGCGCTGCGATAAGCGTTGCTGCCCAGCGCTTGCAGACGCAGGATGCGATAGCCCTGGATCCGATCGGGCACCGCCACCCCCACACCAGCATGGTCCTGATGGTTGCAGGTGCCCTTGAGCTTGACGGGCTCGTCGTTCAACAGCAACCCCTGGTGGGCGCTGTACTCCAGCGTGCGGAACCCAAAACGTGTCCCCTGGTCGTCCACAGGGAGCCCGTCGCTAAAGACGAGCGTCCGCAGCATGTACAGCGCGGGTTGTTCGGTGGACCAAAGCCGTGGATGACGCACATTCATGGACTGTTGCACCACCGCTGTCGCGCGGGGAGCCACATCCACCAGCGATTCAGCCTGTGCCACGATGTGGCCCTCAGGGCTCTCGATGGTCGAGATCACGCTGACAGTTTTGGGCGCTGCCGCGGCACTGTACAGGGTGGTCTCGACGGGCACGCGCCACAGCCCCAGCTCGGCATTTTCACGCCTGGGGTTGACCCATACACCATACGTATCCACACTCACTGCGTCGGTCAGGATCAGCCACGCATGTCGGTAAATCCCTGCGCCCTCGTACCACCAGCCTTCATAGTTTGTGGCATCGACGCGCACCGAAATCACATTGGTATCCTCGCCATACAGCAGGCAGTCGGTGATATCGGCGTAACTGGGTGTATAGCCCGAGGTGCTCTCCAGTACGGGGCGGCCGTTCACCCAGATTCGGGCGCGGGTGGCGATGCCATCAAAGAGCAGCACGGCACGCTTGCCCCGCTGGGCCAGGTCCATCTTGAAGCAACGCCGGTACCAGCCGATGCCTCGCGGCTTGCAATGGTGCGTATCAGGCAGGGTGGGGTCAAAGGCTTCAGCCACCACCCAATCGTGGGGCAGCCGCACATCCTCCCAGTCCTGGTCATTGTAAAAGCGGCGAGCGGGCCCCTGGCCGGATTCGGCCTTGCTGCCCATATAGATGGCGCCCTTGTCGAGATCGGAATCGGCTGGCAGGTCACCCTTGTGGAACTTCCAGTCCCAATCCAGCAAGAGGCGCTGACGATGCTGAAGAGCCATGGCAGGATCCTTTCGTTGCAGTATGGCTGCAGTATAAGTGTCCCGCCCCGCGAGGTAAACAGGGGCGGGCTGCCGCAATGGGCGGCCGGGAGCTGGACAGCGACCCGGGAATTCTTGACAACGCTGTCAGCCTGCACAACAATAGCCCGCGGACAGGTACCATGACCACGGAGGGTACGGGATGAAGGTACTGATTGGCGCCAACGGTATGGGTCTCGAAACGCATCTGCCCGAGCTGCGCAGCGAGTTTCCCGGGGTAGAGTTTGTACACGAGCCCAACCGCGAAAAACTTAAAGAGGCCCTCGCCGACGTCGATGTCTACATGGGTTGGATCAACAGGGATGCCTTCCTGGCGGCCAAGCAGCTCAAGTGGATCCAGTCGCCCTCCTCGGGTGCCAACTATTATGTGGCCATCCCAGAACTGGTTGCCAGCGACGTGTTGCTCACCAGCGCCGTGGGCACGCACAGCTCCTGCCTGGCAGACAGCATCTTTGCCATGCTGCTATCTTTTACGCGTGGCATCCGCCAGTTCATTTTTCGCCAGCAAAAGCACGAATGGTCCCTCAGTGAGCTGCGCAACACACTGTGCGAGCTCACCAACCAGACCATCGGCCTGATCGGCTTTGGCAGCGTGGGCCGCGCCACCGCCAGGCGTGCGCAAGCTTTTGACATGCGCATTCTGGCCGTGGACGCTTACCCTGGCCCCAAGCCGGACTATGTCGAGTCGCTGGAAGGGCTGGAGGGTTTGCCGCGTCTGCTGGCTGAATCGGATGTGGTGGTGGTGACGGTGCCCTACACCAAGGATACCGACCACATGATCGGCGCGGAGCAGATCGCGATGATGAAAAAGGGCGCCTACCTCATCGCCATCTCCCGTGGCAAGATCGTAGACGAGGACGCGCTGGTGGCCGCGCTGCACAGCGGCCAGCTTGCTGGTGCAGCTGCCGACGTGTTTGCCCAGGAGCCGTTGCCCAAGGACAGCCCCCTGTGGGATGAGCCCAACCTGCTGATCACGCCCCACGCGGCGGGCGGCACCCAGTACGAGGGTCAGCATGTGATCGAGATCTTTCGCGAGAACCTGGGCAAATTCCTGGCGGGCCAGTTGCCTCTGCGCAACCAGGTCAACAAGCAGCTGGGCTGGTAGGCAGAGGCTGCGTACCTGCCAAAGGCGAACAACACAAGAGGGGGGGAGCCTGCCGCCAGGCTCCCCCCCTTGCGTTAGCGACAGGACGGGTCACGCTGGGGACTGGTCCACAAGGCGAAACTCACCCTGCAGCCCCACCGCCGAGCTGGGCCCCACCCACACGTGAAAATCGCCCGCTTCCACGGTCCACCGGTTGTCCAAACCGTAAAAGCCCAGCTGGGCAACGGGGACCTCAAAGCGCACCTCACGGCTCTCACCCGGAGCCAGCGACACCCGGCAAAAGCCCTTGAGCTCTTTGACAGGACGGGTCACGCTGCCGACGAGGTCGCGCACATACAGCTGTACGACCTCCTCCCCGGGGCGCTCGCCCGTGTTGCTCACGCGGGCCGAAACGCACAGCATGCCCTCTGGTCCCAGCAGCGGCGTCTCCACACGCAGGTCCTCGTAGCTGTAGCAAGTGTACGACAGCCCATGCCCAAAGGGGTACAGCGGATCGTTGGTCTCGTCGATCCAGGTGGAGCGGAAGGGATCGGTGAACTGGGTAGTGCCCGCGCCCAGTGCCGGGCGTCCCGTGTTCTTGTGCGCATAATAGGTGGGGATCTGTCCCACCGTGCGCGGGAAGGTGATCGACAACTTGCCTGAAGGGTTGACAGCACCAGACAAGAGATCGGCCACGGCCCTGCCGGTGCGGATGCCTCCGTGCCAGGCCTGCAGGATGGCGGGGACGTTCTCCGCCGCCCAGCTGATGGTGACGGGACGCCCCGTCATGACCACCAGAACCACCGGTGTTCCGGTGGCGACCACGCGCTCCAGCAGTGCCTGCTGCCGACCGGGCAGGTCGAGATAGGCGCGAGAGTGCGCCTCACCGGACATGTCCTCTGACTCACCCAGCACGACGATAGCCAGATCGGCCTGCCGAGCAGTTTCCACGGCTTCGTCCATGCTCGGTGCCGGTGGCTGTGCCTCTTGGATCCTTGTCAGGTCTTCCGGGGAGATATCTGCAGAGGTCATGCCAAAGCGGCTCATGGCGGCCCCCAGATCCACGCGCTCCAGCGAGGCCGGGTCCAGATCCCAATGGCTAAAGGCAGCCGCCTTGCGGATGCGCTGTACGATGCCCAACGACTCGACATCCTTTACCCCGCGCAGGTCCACGCGGCGCCAGTCGATGCCTGTAGCGTCCCTCTTGCGATCCACGATCTCGCAGCCCTTGGCATAACTGATCTCGGAGGACTGGAACACGGCCTTGATGCCATCGAGCACGGATTCGACGTCGCCAGGGCTGCCCATCCAGGCCCACATGCCACGGGGGGAATAGTGATCATCGGCCAGTGGCCCGATGACGGCTATCCGGCGGGGTGCGGGATCCAGGGGCAAGAGCGCTCCGTCGTTCTTCAGAAGCACCATTGACTGCTGAGCCACCTGCAGCGCCTTGGCCCGATACTCTGGCTGAAGCACCACCTGTGAGAAAAGCGTCTCATCGGTGTAGGGGTGCTCAAAGAGGCCCAAGGCAAACTTGAGCGCGAGCACGCGGCGTACGGCACTGTCGATAACGGATTCAGGCACCTCGCCGGCACGCACCAGGTCGGCCAGATGCGCCGGATAGGCACCGGCCATCATGTCCATCTCCACGCCACCCAGGGCCGCCTTGCAGGCTGCCTCCCGCAGGTCCGCCGCGATGCCGTGGGGCACCAGCTCGCCAATCGAGTTGTAATCGCTGACCACAAGGCCATCCCAGCCCCACTCATCGCGCAGCACAGTCTTCAGGGTAAAGGCATTGGCACTGGTGGGCATGCCCCCCAGATCATTAAAGGCCGACATCGTGGTGCCAGCGCCCTCGTCAAAGGCGGCCTTGAAGGGTGGCAGATAAACGTCCCGCAGCGTCCGCTCTGAGAGATCGGTGGTGTTGTAATCTCGACCGGCCTCTGCTGCGCCATAGGCCACATAGTGCTTGGGGCAGGCCACGATCCGTTTGCCGCCCGGGAGATCCACTGCCTGAAAACCACGGACCCTGGCGCGCGCCATCTCCCCACCCAGGAAGGGATCCTCTCCGGCCCCCTCGGCGATGCGCCCCCAGCGTGGATCCCGGCAGATGTCCACCATGGGCGCAAAGATCCAATCGATGCCAGATACTGCGGCCTCGCTGGCGGCAATGCGCGCCGCCTCCGCCAACAGGTCGGGATTCCAGGTACACGCCTCGGCCAAAGGAATGGGAAAGACCGTATAGTGCCCGTGGATCACATCAAAACCGACGATCAGCGGGATGCCAAGACGGCTCTGCTCCACGGCGGTATGCTGCAGACGGTTGATTTCGAACCGGTCGGGCAGACTCAAGATCGAGCCCACCTGGCCGGCGCGCACCCTTTCGTGGATATCGTCGGTGCGCACTGACTGGACCATCTGCCCGATCTTTTCTTCGAGGGTCATCTG
>JAAYED010000051.1 GCA_012728955.1 Chloroflexota bacterium | reverse complement strand
CGACGACTTGGGGTTGGCATGCCGCCGCCAGGAGCACCATGCTGCCTGCGGCACCTTTGAGAATGGAACGGCGGGTGAAAAGCTTTCTCTCTGACATGCGTAGTGTCCTCTCTCAGCTGTGTCGAAGAATCGCCGTTATGTGTAGGATTGCGGAACCGCTCTGCCTCCTTCAGGCGGTTTCTCGGGCACCCTGGTGCCTTTCATGCCAGGGTTGGGCACAGCTTGTGGGCGGTCAGACCTGGTCTACGGAGCGCCTGGCTGACACTGCAGAGTCGTCACTTTAGCAAGTGCTTGATGTGTTAAGGAAAGCGAGCGGAACTGTCAATGCGTAAGATGGGCTTATGGTAGCACACTGTATCCTTGCCAAATTATCGCAATAAACGCTTGGGGCGTCAAGGGGTAAAGAGGCTGAATTGCCGGGGCAGGGAGATCTATACCGTGCCATTTGACGACACTGGCGCTGAGCGGGTATCATTTCTAAGCAAATGTAATGTGCGGTAACCCCCGATCGTCACGCCACAGGAGGTCCCGTTCATGTCGTCTATTCCATTCAAGCTTTTTGGAAATACCGGGCACAACAGCCGGCGTACGCTGTTTGGCGCCGCTGCGCTGGGTGGGGTAACCCAGGCTGAGACCGATCAGACCATGGAGCTGCTCATCCAGCACGGCATCAATCACATCGACACGGCTGCCAGTTATGGCGAATCCGAAACGCGCCTGGGACCCTGGATGGCCAGGATGCGCGGAGACTTTTTTCTGGCTTCCAAGACAGGTGAGCGCAGCTATGCTGCCGCCCGTGATCAGATTCGTCGCTCGCTGGAGCGGCTGCAAACCGACCACTTGGATCTGATCCAGCTGCACAACCTGGTGGACGAGGCCGAGTGGGAGCAAGCCTTTGGTGAGGATGGTGCCCTGCGTGCCGCCATCGAGGCCCGCGAGGAGGGCCTGGTACGCTTTATCGGCGTCACCGGACACGGCCTTATGGCGCCCGTGATGCACAAACGCAGCCTGGAGCGATTCAACTTTGACTCGGTGCTGCTTCCCTACAACTTTCCGCTGTACCAGAATCCCACCTACGCGGCCAACTTTGAGGCGTTGGTAACCCTCTGTGTCGAGCGCAACGTTGCCGTTCAGACCATCAAGTCGTTGACGCGTCGACCATGGGCCGAGGAGGGGCACCACTTTGCTGCCACGTGGTACGAGCCACTGACCGAGCAGTCAGACATTGACTCGGCGGTAGCTTGGGTTCTGGGCGATCCGCGCGTCTTTCTCAACACCACGGGCGACATTCACGTGCTGCCCAAGGTCTGGATCGTGGCGGAGCGCTTCGAGTCCCGCCCCTGCGACGAGACGATGCGGGCGCTAGTAGCACGTCAGGATATGGCCCCGCTCTTTACCTGAGGTTCGGCAGAAAAAAGACGAGGGACGCCACCGCGGTGGCGTCCCTCGTTGCTTTTGTGCGTCTACGCCTGCAGCAGCAGATCGTAAGCCTGAACCGCCTGGCGGGCGGCGGCGGCACGCTCACCACGCATCATACTTTCGTGGGCGAGGCGCAGCGCATCCATGGCCTGCTCCCAGTTGGGATGGTCGCGCCTGGTGTGCACCAGCTGATGCGCCAGGGTCATGAACTCGTCCACCATATCACAGCGGAGGTAGGGCAGGTCGGCATAGTAAGCCGCCAGCTCTGCCCAGCGGTCCTCTCTGCCTGCGCCGGCAAAGGGCCTGAGTTGACTTGCCATCTGCGCCAGTCGCTCTCCGGAGTGGTAGAGTTCGGCCAGCGTGGCGTTCATCACAAAGCGCGTGGCGGGGGTGGGGTCGATGGCGCGCATCTGGCGGTGATAGAACCAGTGATAGAGGCTCTGCACGCCGCTGTACAGGCCCTTGCCCGAGCCCCCTGCGATGGCGATGCCCAGCGCAGGCTTGCCGTTTTCATTGGGGATGCGCACGCTGTCCATAAAGTCTTTGGTCAGGCCATTGATCTCGCCAAAGTAAACCGGCGCACCCAGCACCAGCGCATCGGCGGTAGTGCAGAGGGCACTGAGCTCGGAAGGCACGAAACGAACGCCCTCTTCGGCCCCCCCTTGACCCACAAAGGGCCGAATCTGATAGTCCACCAGATAAATCCGCTCGGTATCCGCTCCCGTGGAGGCGGCGCCCTGCAGGGCGGCGTTCACCAGAGAGGCAGTGCGTCCCTCTCTACGCGGACTGCCCACAATTCCCAGAACCAGCATCTCGACCTCCTCAGCCCCTGTTACCTGGGCTAGGGATGGGTGCGCGCGGGCGCACGGCCCAATATCAGCACAGCGGTCAGGTCACCCACACTGATGTTAAAGGTGGTACGAATGCCACTGTCCACAGCCCACAGCAGCGGCGAGGTGTTGTGGGCCCTCAACTGTGCCTCTGGATCCAGCCCGGCATCCAGTGCGGCCTGCCAGGTGGAGCCGTCCACCAGCCCGCCGGCCAGTTGCGGCACATCGGTGGGCGTGCTGAGAAACTGCTGGCCGGGCCCGTCATTTCCATCGGAATCCACCGAGCCCATCACGATGCTGGGACTGCGATGGATGCGCTTGGCGGCCGCCAGCGCCCACTCCTGGTTGCGCCCCCCCATCCCATCGGACTGCCCCACCGTCACCAGCAGCTCGTGGCTGCCCAGCAACACGCAGGGCGGTTCAAAGGGCTCGCCCCACTCTTCGATGTTCAGGGCGATGCTGCCGGCCATGGCGGCGGCTGGGGCCGCCTCAAAGTGCGAGTAGCGGTACAGCACGTGGGCAGCCAGGCCGAGCTGCTCTGCGGCGCGCTTGGCCGAGGGAACCATGCCGAGATGGGGCGGCATCGCTTCGAACACACGAAAGCGATAGCTCCGATACTCGTCATGCTTGACCGTCTCCTCCGCCGGGTCCGCCTTGAGCAAGTGTGCCCGCACGGCGGGAGACACACGATCCCAGGCCCCCCAGCGCTTGAGCACTGCCACGGCATCGGCAAAGGTGGAGGCCTCGGGCATGGTGTGCAGCCAGATGTTGCGGTCCATCACGCTGCCATAGTCCCGTGCGCCACCGGTAAGGATGTGAATCGAGCGCGCCGGCTGCAGGTGCCGTGTGATACGGGCCCCCTTCATCTGATCCAAATGGTTGCGCACCTGGTTCAGCTCGTTGGTGGGCGCCCCCATCTCGATCTGCAGCAGCCGCGTCACCTCGCGAACCTCGTCCAGGGCGAGCCCCTCCGAGGGCAGCGTCAGCAGGCTGGAGACGCCGTTGCCGATCACTGTAAACACCAGGTCGCGCCCGGTAAGGCCCTGCATCATCCCCAGCATGCGTCGGCAGGCCTCTACACAGCCTGCGTCGGGAACCGGGTGAGCGCCTGTAGATACCGGCAGGCGCTCCAGAATCACGTCGCAGCCGTGCTTGTCCAGCACGTGTCCGCCACTGAGGCGATCGCCAAGGACATCCTCCAGCCCCTTGACGGCCCGCTGGATCCCCTTGCCGATGCCAAACACCAGCACACGATCTACCGTGTTCAGATCGATGCGTTCAGGCTCGGTTCGTGGATCGCCTGGCAGCACATAGTCGTCGCCGCCTGCAATGAGCCAGTTCCCCTCTCGGCGAACGAGGCGGCGGATGTTGTTGTAGGGATCCGCTGCCTGCAGACCCGCCTCGAGGATCTGCACCACGGCCTTGCGGCCCTGCCGGTGGCCATGGTTGGTGAGGGATTCGACGTTCAGGATGCGCTTTTCACTCATGGAATGGGCTCACTACCTCTTTCGCTGGTCGGCTGCCTGGAGCCGCACAACCTGATTGGTCTCGGCAGAGACCATCGCGGCGTCGTACACCCGCATGACCTGCAGAACCTGCTCAGGCTTGACGATGAGCTCGGCGCCCTTGTTGAGCACATCGGAGATATTCTGATAGTAGCTCACCCAGCTGCCTTCCACCGACGGAATTACCTGCTCCTGGCGCTGGCCGTCCTGCACCGTCACCACCTGGGCATAGTTGGCGGGGTTATCCTTGGCTGCCAGGATATCTTTGCGCCGCATATAGTCTTCCTGCGGGTCCAGACCGTACTTGATGAGGCTGCCCCGATCGCCCTGCACAAACCAGCGTGGCTTGGGGATGGGGGACAGGTTGGTGATCTCGACGGTATAGCGCGTGCCGTTGGCAAAGGTCATGCGGATCATGCCATGGTT
>JAAYED010000050.1 GCA_012728955.1 Chloroflexota bacterium | reverse complement strand
TCCATGCCCGCACCCAGATACAGCTCGGTCATGCGGGTGGCAACCCGCCTGCAGTAGGCAAGCAGCTCGTTGACAAAGGCCGGATCATCGTACATGTCCATAAAGATGTCGGTGCCCCGCAGGTGCGACGCCAGGGTGAGCGGGCCGGTCACCAGACCCAGCAGGGCGGTGCGCTCGCCAACCTCCTTTTTCATGCGTTTCATCGCCTCCAGCACGATGGGCAGGCGGCCCTGGTGCCGTTCGGGGAGCGTGCTGGGCAGGCTTTTGTGTGCGGCCAGCGGGTGTGTCGCTACACTGGGGGGCGCCTTGGCGGCCCAAGCCAGCTCGCATCCCAGAATCTCTGCCTCCAACTGCAGGTCGAACACCACCGGTTGGCCGTCGGGATCGTACAGGGCATTCACCTGCGTCAGGGCGGCCACCAAAGCGTCTGCGTCAGTCAGGAGGGTAGTTGCATCGGTATGGGTAAGCTTGCCGGCGTGTACACCTGCCAGCGGCAGCCAGGGGACAGAGGGCGTGGACTGGTGCTTCAGGGCGCTGAGCAGCAGTTCGCGTCCGGCAGGCCTGGGGTTGCGGGTCATGTGGCCTCCTGATGGCATCGTTTTCGGTTCCTGTTCTTTACGTTTGCGCGCCAGGTCAGCAGTGGGCTTGTAGCAGGCCAGAATGTTTGCGACCCATGGGGCAATGTGATAGAATATACTCTAGTCAAATGGTTGACATTTGTGGGGACTCGAGTGCAGGCGAGTGGTAATGCAGGATCGCAGACTGCCCGGATTACGAACGTATTATAGCACACAGCGACGTCGAGAATGGCGACCTCCCACCGACGTGTACGAGACGGATGACGCCATTGTCGTCAAGGTCGAGATCCCGGGCATGAATGAAAGCGATTTTGGTATCACGATGGTCGATCGGCGACTGGTGGTCTCTGGCAGCCGCCCCGAGCCCGAGCACAAAGTCAGCTACCATAATATGGAAATACAGTACGGACCCTTTCGCACCGAAGTGCACGTGGCGGTTAACCTGCAGGAAGACGCGATAGAGGCCAGCTACGAGGGCGGTTTTTTGTATGTGCGCCTGCCGCTGGCCCGTGTACGCCGCATCCCAGTCTCCTGATGGTACCCAGCCCGCACATGACAGGCGAGAGGGTCTAGAGGATCTGGTGTGTATGTCAGATAATCAAGCGCCGGATATGGAATTGGATCAGGAGGTGCCTCAACAAGATCAAGAGCAAGCATTGATTCATGACCTCGAAACCGTGTCCATCCTTCCCCTGCGGAACACGGTTGTCTTTCCCACGAACCTGCTTCCTCTGGTGGTGGAGCGCCCGGCATCGGTCAAGCTCATCGACGACGCACTGATGGGTGACCGTATTATCGCACTGGTGGCGCTCAAGAACCCGGACGTCCAGGAGCCCGAACCCACGGATCTGTACGATGTCGGTGTGCTGGTTGTTGTACACCGCATGGCGCGCGAGCGTGACGGCGGCGCCTTGCGCCTGATCGTACAGGGGCTGGACCGCGTGCGCATCCGGGAGGTGGTATCCACCGAGCCTTATCTGCGCGGCACTTTTGAGCGTATCCCCGAATCGGCGGTGGAGGGTGTAGAGCTCGAGGCGCTGATGCGCAGCCTGCAGGATCTCTTTCGGCGGACCGCAGAACTGAGCGCCCACTTTACCGAGGAGACAGTGGATGCAGTGCTCGAGGCTGAGGAGCCCGCACGACTGGCCTATCAGGTGGCCGCCAACACCCGCATGACGCTGCAGGGGCGACAGGATCTGCTCGAGCTGGATGACGTTTCGGAGAAGCTGCGTTGGCTGATCGATCTCTATATGCGCGAGATCGACATCCTCGAGCTGGGGCAAAAGATTCGTGACGATGCCCAGTCCGAGATCGGTGACATGCAGCGGCGCTACTTTTTGCAGGAGCAGCTCAAGGCGATCCAGCGGGAACTGGGTGAAGACAGCGAACAGGTGGTCGAGGCGCGTGAGCTGGCGGAACGCATCGCCCAGGCGGGCATGCCTGAGGAGGCAGAGCGTGAGGCCACCCGCGAACTGGATCGCCTCAGCAAGTTGCCTCCCGCTGCCGCCGAGTACTCGGTCATTCGTGGCTATCTGGATTGGCTGATCGATCTGCCATGGACCACGGCTACCGAGGACAATCTTGACATAGATGCTGCACGCAGGGTACTGGACGAGGACCACTATGGCCTGGATGAAATCAAGGATCGCATAGTAGAGTACCTGGCCGTGCGCAAGCTTAGACAGGAACGGGCCGAGGATCACGACGCCCAGGGGAACGTGGACCACATTCGGCGCGAGCGCGAAGGGGTGATCCTGTGCCTGGCGGGGCCGCCAGGGGTGGGCAAGACGTCGCTGGGGCAATCCATCGCCAGGGCGCTGGGGCGCAAGTTTATTCGGCAATCGCTGGGTGGCGTTCGCGACGAGGCAGAGATTCGGGGGCACCGGCGCACCTATGTGGGCGCCATGCCCGGGCGAATCATGCAGGCCATTCGTCGCGTGGACACGCGCAATCCTGTGTTCATGCTGGATGAGATCGACAAGGTGGGGGCCGATTTTCGCGGCGACCCTACCTCGGCCTTGCTGGAGGTGCTGGACCCGGAGCAGAACAGCGAGTTCCGTGACCACTACCTGGGGGTCCCCTTTGACCTCTCGCAGGTGATGTTTATCACCACCGCCAACATGCTGGATACGATTCCCGCGCCGCTGCTGGATCGCATGGAGGTTTTGCAGCTCTCGGGCTATACCGAGCAGGAAAAGCTCGCCATCGCCCAGGGCTATCTGGTGCCGCGGCAGCTCAAGGAGAATGGTCTGCGCCAAAGCGAGGTCAGCTTTCAGCAGGACGCCCTGGCCCGGATCGCGCGCGATTATACCCGCGAGGCGGGCGTGCGCAATCTGGAGCGCATGATCGGATCGGTCTGTCGCAAGGTCGCCGCAGAAGTGGCCTCTGGAAAGACAGCAGGCGCACTGGTGGGCGAGCAGGACGTGCCCGGCTATCTGGGAAAACCGCGCTACTTTTACGAAGTCGCCTCACGTACGGCACTGCCCGGGGTGGCTACCGGATTGGCGTGGACGCAGAGTGGTGGAGACATTCTCTTTATCGAGGCCACCAAAATGCGCGGGCACAAGGGCTTTATGATGACCGGTCAACTGGGTCAGGTGATGCAGGAATCGGGGCAGGCTGCCTTTAGTTATGTGCGCAGCCATGCTGCCGATGTGGGGGTGGATCCCTCCCTGTTCGAGGAGGTGGATATTCACCTGCATGTGCCGGCAGGGGCCATCCCCAAGGATGGGCCATCCGCCGGGGTGGCCCTGATCACGGCGCTGGCCTCTCTGGTGACGGACAAGCCCGTGTGCGGAGATCTGGCGATGACGGGCGAGATTACCCTCCGCGGGCTGGTGTTGCCCGTGGGCGGGATCAAGGAAAAGGTGCTGGCAGCGCATCGGGCCGGCATCAAGCGTGTGTGTCTGCCGATGCGCAACGAACGTGATTTAGACGAACTGCCCGACCAAGTCCTGCAGGAGCTCGAGATCATCCTCGTCGATCGAGTGGAGCAGGTGCTGGCGGCAGCTTTGGCTACGGAAGGATACGATAGTGGCAAGAAGAAGAAGCAGCAGCAGGGGGCCTGCCAAGGGTAACATGGCATGGTATGCCATGGATCTCCATGTGCATACGCCGGCCTCCAAAGATTACCAAGACGAGGGCGTTTCTTATCTCGATATTTTGACCAAGGCAGAGTCCGAGGGACTCTCGATACTGGCCTTTACAGATCACAATTCGGTCGCCGGATACGCGCAAATGATGCGCGAAATCGAGGACCTCACCCGCTGGGAGGCCGCCGACAGGCTGCGCCCCGACGAAAAGGCGCGTCTGGACGAGTACCGGCGCCTGATGGCCAAGATGCTGGTGCTGCCTGGCTTTGAGCTGACGGCCACCTTTGGCTTTCATGTCATCGCACTGTTCGAGCCGGGTACCCCTGTGCGCAGCCTGGAGCACGCACTGCTGGACCTGAATGTGCCCGTCGATCTGCTGGAACGGGGCGAGACCGAAGTCGGATCCACTGTCGACGTCATCACCGCCTACGAAGTGATGGCGGAGGCGGGCGCTCTGGTGATGGCTCCCCATGCCAACTCGACCCACGGTGTGGCCATGTTCGGCATCAGTTTCGGGGGCCAAACCCGCATCGCCTACACGCAGGACCCCAACCTCCATGCTTTGGAGGTTACCGACCTGGAGGGAGGCAAGCGCCGGCGCACAACCGCCTCTTTCTTTGATGGCAGCAAGCCTCAATATCCCCGACGCATGCACTGCATCCAGGGATCGGACGCTCACCGCATCACGGGGGAAGGCAAGAACTTGGGGGTTGGCGAGCGTGCCACCGAGGTGTTCCTGCCCGAGCTCTCTTTCAGCGCGCTGAAGCAGGTGTTTCTGGGAGACGACTTTGCCCTGACGCGGCCCTACCGCCGCGAGGCCCCTGCTTTTGACCACGTCGAGGCGGCGCGGGCCCAGGGTCCCACGCTGGTGCAGTCGTTTCACGAGAACATGACCCGCGCCGGCGGCAACCTGCACGCCATCGTGCGAGATGTGGTGGCCTTTGCCAACAGCAACGGGGGCACCATCTACGTCGGCCTGAGTGCCAATCAGCGCGTCAAGCCCCGCGGCGTGGAGAACCCGGCGCAAGCCATCAAATCCGTTCGCGAGGAGATCGGCCGCCAGGTGACGCCGCCCCTGGATACAACGTTGGATACCCTCCAATCAGGCGGGGTGGATATCCTGCGCATTGTGGTGCCTCGCGGTGCCGACCAGCCCTATGCCATGGAGGGCAGTCGCTTTTACATTCGCAAAGAGGCCGAGACCAGCCTGGCGGTGCGCGACGAGATCCTGGCGCTGGTGCAGCGCGCACTGGCGGAGCAGGGGCAACTGGTGTTGTCACAACCGGTTGCAGGGGCGCAGGCTCCGGTGAGTACACCTGGTGCGGCCAAAGCTTTGGTTGAGCAGCCGGTCGCCGGTGCGGAGGCACAGCCGGCCGAGACGTCTCGTAACCGCGGCGGGCGAGGTAACGGCGGGCGCCGCGGACGCTCCAGGCCTGCCGGCAGTGAAGTGACGCCCGTTGTGGAACCGGATCAGCCAGAAGAGGCGTCTGAAGTGGCCGCTGTTCCCGATGAGGCGCCAGAACCCACAACCAGCGCCCAGAACGTTGCCGCTGCCGATGCCGAGCTGAGTGTCGAGCCCCCCCGCACCGGAGTAGAGATTTTTGATACGGTTACGCGGCAGGGCACCCAATACCACACCATGCGCGACCTGCGGGACGGTGCCTTGGTGCACAATGTAACGCGCACTTCGGCGCGCAGGCTGTGGCGTTATGCCATTGCCCTGCACGAAAAGGGTACTTTTGGTGAGGACAAGGTCGAATGGAAGAACGGCCTTGGCCTGTGGCACAGCTATCTGCGCTCGGGCAAGCCTCACTATGACCTGGTGCAACGGGACAAGGCCGGCGCCCTGCACATTTACTATGGCGTGTCAGAGGATGGAATTCACGGTGCCTGGCGCTCGCTGGTGGGAGAACGGGAGTGAGAAGCCCGCTGTCGATTCATCTGCCAGTTGTGGCGAGCCCTGTCTTGTGCCCAGGTTCTGCACAGCCCAACCGGACCGTGCCCCATGATTGAGATCATCTTTCTGGGCACCTCCGCGTCGGCTCCGTCAGTGGAGAGAGGGCTCTCGTCGGCGCTGGTGCTCTACCGCGATCAGCGTTTTATGGTGGATTGTGGCGAAGGCACCCAGCGGCAACTGCTGCGCAGCCATCTCGGCTTTCGCAAGGTCGACAAGGTCTTGCTCACCCACGGACATCTGGATCACATCCTCGGCCTGGGCGGGCTCGCCTCTACCTTTGCGCGCTGGGAGTCCATCGAGGAGATCAGTATCTATGGAGGCCAATGGGCGCTTGACCGTGTCCGCGACCTGATGTCGGTGGTCTTGCGCGGTGGCGAGGTGGATACCCGGCTGAACTATGTGCCCGTGCGCCCCGGGCCTATCTGGAGCAGCGACAGCCTGGAGATTCGCTCCTTCCCGGTGATCCATCGGGGGCCCGGCTGTGTGGGCTATCTCTTTGAGGAGCCCGCCCGGCGTCCCTTTATCCCCGAGCTGGCCGAGGCGCTGGGTGTGCCTCGTGGCCCCGAACGTAAACAGCTGGTGCAGGGTCAGGCCATTGTGCTGGCCGATGGACGTCGCATAGAGCCGGACGATGTGCTGGGTGAGCCCGCAGAGGGCGTCAAGCTGGTGCACGTGGGGGACACTGGCAGAACGGATAACCTGGTGGAGGTGTGTCGCGGGGCGGATGCCCTGGTGATTGAGGCGACCTATGCCGAGCGCGATGGCGACATGGCAGAGCGCTTTGGGCACCTCACAGCCGCCCGCGCAGCGCGCCTCGCCCTGCAGGCAGGCGTCGCCAACTTGCTGCTGGTGCATATCTCGCGCCGCTATTCCGAGCGCGAGATCCTGCGCGAGGCACAACAGATCTTTCCCAACACCATCGTTCCGCGCGATCTGGAACGCTACCGTGTTACGCGCGGTACCGTAGAGTTGGTTGAGCCGGACTAGTAGCGACGTTGCCGACGGGGGTGCGCGTGGACGAGCTGGTTTTTCTGAAACTGGGTGGTTCGCTGATCACCGACAAGCTTCGCCTCGAGACGCCGCGGCAGGCGGTAATCGAGCGCATGGGGCACGAGATCAGCGCGGCGCTGGCCGCGCGGCCGGGCCTCAGGCTGGTGGTGGGCCACGGCAGCGGCTCCTTTGGGCACTTTTACGCCGATCGCTTCAAGGTGCACCAGGGGCATCTGAGCGACTGGCGTGGCTATGCCGAGACCGCTGCGGCGGCGCAGAGGCTGAATCGCCTGGTGGCCGATGCTCTGCTCTCGGCCGGTGTGCCGGTAGTCTCGCTGCAGCCATCCGCCTCAGCGCGCTGCACCGCGGGCGAGCTGGTGGACCTCAACACGGCCCCTGTGCTCACTCTCTTGGAGCAGGGCCTGGTGCCACTGGTGTATGGTGACGTGGCGTTGGACAGCGCGCAGGGCTGCACCATCCTCTCCACCGAGCAAATACTGGCGTATCTGGCGCGCACGCTGGCGCCGCGCCGGATCATCATGGCGGGCGAGGTGGCCGGAGTCTACTCGGGCGATCCCCATCGCCACACCGTGGTTCGCCTGGTGCCGAGCATCACAGCGCTAAACTATGCCGAGGTTCAGGATATGCTTTCCGCCTCCTTTGGCGTGGATGTAACCGGCGGGATGCTCTCCAAAGTGCGTGATCTGTTTGCTCTAGTTTCCGAGATGCCCGGGTTGCAGGTGCGCATCATTACCGGGCGCACCCCTCAAGTGGTGGAGCGGGTGCTGGTGAATCCCAAAGCGCAAGAGGGCACGCTGCTCACTTATTGATCGCACATGCGGCCCCCTGAGCAACCGATGGGGCGCTACCGGTTCAAGAGGTTACATGACGATGGCTGGGCCCGTATCTTTTATCGTCGTATTCGGTCTTCTCATCTTTGTGCACGAGCTGGGGCATCTGGTTGCGGCCAAGGCTGCCGGCGTTGCCGTCGAAGAGTTTGGTTTCGGCTACCCACCGCGCCTGGCCAGGCTGGGCACCTGGGGCGGTACCGACATCACGCTCAACTGGATCCCCTTTGGGGGATTTGTGCGCATGCACGAGGATGATCCAGACGTGCCAGGGGGCCTGGCCGGTAGGGGCCGTCTGGTGCGTGCGCTGGTTCTCTCCGCCGGTGCGTTGATGAACCTGCTGCTGGCCATTGTGCTCTTCTCTGTGCTCTTTGTCGTGGGCGCCCTCACTCCCGTGGAGCGGCCCGGGGCGGGCATCTATGTGGTGGCCCCCAACTCGCCTGCCGAAGCGGCGGGCCTTCAGCCTGGGGACAACCTGCTGAGCATCGCCGGGGAGACCATCAACAGCGTGGATCAGGCGGTGGCGTTGATCCAGGCCAACCTGGGCAAGCCCGTAGAAGTGATTGTGAGCCGCAACGGTGCCGCTCTGGCCCCTGTGCAGGTGACGCCCCGCGTCGACCCGCCGCCCAATCAGGGTGCGCTGGGCGTCTCGCTGGATCTGCCGCTGGAACGCCAGTCTTATCCGGTGTACGAGGCTGTGCCCATGGGCGTGCAGACCACCTGGCGTGTTGTGCAGGGCCTGTACTATGCTTTGCGCGCTGCCGTCGCCGGCCAGGCCCCGTTCACTTTGAGTGGCCCCGTGGGCATCTATCAGCACACGGCACAGGCCGCCCGTTCGGGCATTGAGCAGCTCATCGAACTGACGGGTATGTTGAGCGTCAATCTGTTCGTGCTCAACTTGTTGCCGTTGCCCGCCCTTGATGGCGGACGACTCATCTTTGTCTTGCTGGAGTGGGTTCGAGGCGGCAGGCGCATCCCCCCCAACAAGGAGGGGCTCGTGCACATGGTCGGCATGATGCTCCTGATCGCTCTGATGGTTGCAGTCACCTTTGCCGATATCAGCCGTCTGATCGGCTAGTTCCCATTCACGCCTTGAAAGGCCGAACACATGTCACAGGACTTTGATCAGGCCCTCGCCCAACTGACCACCCACCAGGGTCCCGTCGACCGCGCTCTGGTGCAGCGTTTCTCCGGTGCCGAAGCCAGAGACGTGGCCAGTTTTCGTGCGAAATTCTCAACTCTGGCAGATACGGTGCGCACCGCCTTGTTGGCCAGCATGGTCGAGTATGCCGAGAGCGACTTTGAGCTGGACTTTGGCCGCCTCTACCGTATCGCCCTGGATGATGCTTTGCCCGCCGTACGGCGTATGGCCATCGAGGGCCTGTGGGAGGATGAGCGTCCGGACTTGATGCGCCGGTTGCTGAGCCTGCTGGCAGAGGATCCCGCCGATGAAGTGCGGGCAGCCGCGGCAGCCTCGCTCGGGCGCTTTATCTATCTCGCCGAGTGCGACGAGCTGGAGATCGTTCCCCGCCAGGTGCTGCGGGAGGCCCTGGAGCTGGCCCATGGAGATGCGAGCATCGAGGTGGCCCGTCGGGCGCTCGAGTCGCTGGCCTACATCAGCGAGCCCCACATCATCCGGCTCATCGATGCGGCCTACAGCCACGCGGATCCCCTCATGCGGCAGAGCGCCCTGTTTGCCATGGGGCGCAGCACCGATCGGTTTTGGGCCGAGACGGTGCTGGCCGAGCTGCACAACGAGTCGCCAGCCATGCGTTACGAGGCGGCCCGCGCCTGCGGCGAGCTGCGCCTGGAGCGGGCACTGCCGCTGCTGGCGCGCATGCTTTCGGATCGGGACGCCGAGGTGCAGTCCATGGCCGTGTGGGCCCTGGGAGAAATCGGGGGCAAACGGGCGCAGCAGCTGTTGGAGGGCCTGGCTGACGGCGAGGACGAGGCTCTGAGCGCTGCGGCACAGGCGGCGCTGGATAGTCTGTCCTTTGCCAGTGGGCCGATGGATCTGCTGGTATTCGATGATAACAGTCAGGAGGCCCATGGCGGGCACGATTGGCCCGTCACCGAGGATGACGACTCGGACGGCGATGAGGACTGGGAGCATCACGATGAGCGTGAGCACTCGCCCGAACTGGAGGACTATCGCCGCCTCTTTGAGCGCTATCTGGACGAAGATGACGATTCCGATGATACTGACGGCGGCTGGGATGATAACGAGGACTAGTGCGCTGTGGTGAATGCCATCCATCTGCCGGAGGGCGATTCGGCGCCCCTGGAGCTGCACGCGCAGGTCCAGGGCGTTGTACAGGGGGTTGGTTTCCGCTATCACACCCGGCGAGAGGCGCGGGCCCTGGCGGTCACCGGATACGTGAAGAATGAGCCTGATGGCAGTGTGTTCGTGCGCGCCCAGGGGCGGCGCAGCCAGCTGTACGCCCTGCTCCAGTGGCTGCATCATGGTCCAAACTCTGCGGAGGTTTCAGAGGTGAGTGCATCGTGGCGTCCGCTGGGGGAGCCCCACGCGGGCTTTGAGGTGCGATAGGCCATGAGGTTGAGGCCAGAGCGCACGGCCTGGGCAGTATTGTTGACGGCTTTTGCAGTGTTTCTCGCGCTGGCCATCAGCCTGCCGCTTGC
>JAAYED010000049.1 GCA_012728955.1 Chloroflexota bacterium | reverse complement strand
TCCCGAGACTTGGGGCTTGCGTCATAAGCCAGCACCACGCGATTGAACTGCTCTGCAGCGGCGCCGGGCACCGCCAGGATCGGACGAGCGACACCACTGGTTACCCCCTGGAAGATGGTGCCCAGCGGACGCTCGGCGATGTGACCCTGCTCCCTGCGCTGGTTGATGACGACCAGATCGGACCAGCGAGCGTCATCGAGAATCCTCTCGACGATGTCACCCACCACCACACGCCCGGTGGCCGGTACACCCCGTGCCCGCGCTCGTTCCAGGAAGGTATCTACGATGCGCTGGCCCTGCTCACGGGCGGCGGGAGTATCCACGGGAATGACGTGCAGCCCACGCAGAGAGCCCCCATCACGCAGGGCGATGGCCGCGGCCTGGTCCACGGCGTGCTCTGAGCTGGGAGCACCGGTAAGGGCAACCAGGATCTCGTGAAACAGTCGTTCGTCCGCGGCGGGCTCTACCCGCTCATAACGCCAGGCGCCGGCCCGCGGCCCACTCTGCAGCATCTGCGGCACCAACGCGTTTCGCATACGGCGCAACAGCCGCGCCACGACATTGCGTGTGCCGCGCCCATACTGTACACAAAAGTCCCGAGCCAGCTCCCAGGGAGCCAAAGGACGCCCCAGCTCCAACGACGCCAGGTAACCCCGCTCAATGACCCAAAAGTACAGGTCTGCCTCGGTCATCCCCGGAAAGTCACGCAGCATCTGCCGATCGCGAATCTGGGTGACTACCGGCTCGTAAACATGGTCGTACCAGTGCGCTACCGCCTCATCCGCCGACATCTCACGGTGGGTCTCCATGTCGACAAAGTAGCGGTGGGTGCGGATGTGCTCCAACAGGCGCGCATAGTCACCGGGCATGGTGAGCTGGACGTTCTGGCCGGGCCGCAACACATCGAGATGCGTCTCGTCCAGAAAGCGGCGATAGGCCTCCAGCTTGTCCAAGTCATCCAGAGTCAGATCGGCGGTGATCGGAACACGGCTGGCCACCTCGATAACCTCGGCATCGATAAAAGCCTGGCCCCCTTGCCTGGCGACAGACACCCGATTGTGCCCATCCACCACAAAGTAGGCATCGCCCACACGATACAGCGACACTGCCGGAAGGTGCACCCCGGCCCGCGACGCTCTGTTTACACTCACCCACTTGGGCTGCAGAAACTGCGAAAGAGGGGTGAACACCCGATCAAAGTCTCCACTGCGCCCCAGGCTGCCGATGATGCGGTCCAGGGGTACAGGCTGCAGGCCGCGGTAGCGCTGCTCGTGCAGATCGATACTGCGCTTGAGGTCCTCATAGGGGATGAGTTTGCCCTCTCGCCGCAAGAGACGATGCAGGAAACGCCGACGGCGGCCCCTGTCCAGGGCCCGCTCAAAGTCGCGCTGTGATTGAGATTCGGCCTGCATCTGAAAAGGTCCTCCAATGCCTTGGCGTGGCACAAGCACCGAAAGCCAAACGCCGCGATTCTAGCACCTCCTTGCTCGGCATCCAAGCCGGAGCGCCATGGCGTATCGAGATTGTCCCTTGCGCAGGTGACCGCGCCGAAAGCGAAAGTTGGCGATGCGGGGGGCGTTGGCCAAAGCGTATCAAGTCGATATAATGTGTTCGCCGCTGGCGAGTGCATGTGTGGTGCACTCCGGCGGCGCTTGAGCAGGAACCTGTATGCAGAGGAGCGGCCCATGAAGGTGCTTGTGACGGGTGGAGCAGGCTTTATCGGATCTCACATCGTCGATGCCATGCTGGCTGCCGGCCACGATGTGGCCGTGATCGATAACCTCTCCAGCGGCTATCGAGCAAATGTGGACGACCGCGCTCGCCTGTATGAGGTCGATATTCGTGATGCGGACGCTGTGGACGCGGTTTTTGTGCAGGAAGAGCCCGAAGTGATCTCGCACCAGGCGGCCAAGGCCAATGTGCGCGAATCCATGGTCGAACCTGTGCTGTATGCGCAGGTCAACATTCTCGGATCGCTCAACCTGCTCGAAGCCGCGCGCAGGCATCACACAAAAAAGCTCATCTATGCGTCAACCGGTGGCGCGGTGTACGGCGAGCTGGAGTATGTGCCAGCGGATGAGAATCACCCCATCAAACCGCTCGATCCCTATGGCGCCAGCAAGCACCAGGTGGAGCACTATCTGTACATCTACAGCCGGCACTATGGACTGGACTATACCGTGCTGCGCTACCCGAACGTCTATGGGCCCCGCCAGGACCCCAATGGTGAGGCAGGAGTGATCGCCATTTGGGCCGCACGCATGCTCAACAACCGATCCACCATCATCTATGGTACCGGCGAGCAGCAGCGTGACTTTGTCTTTGTCACCGATATTGCACGGGCGAACGTCCTGGCGGTGAACCACGGGAATGGTGAGATCATCAACCTCGGCTCTACCATCGGCACCAGCATCAACCAGGTGTACGACCTCCTGAGCGAGATTACTGGTTACACGCAGGAGCGCGTGTACGGGCCTGCCAAACAGGGCGAAGTGTTCTGCAGCTATATCACCCATGAAAAGGCCGAGAGGCTCTTGGGTTGGCAGCCGACAGTGGCGTTAAAGCAGGGGCTTGAGCGTACCGTGGCCGCCTGCCGCCGCTGATCGCTGTGCGGAATACCATGGGGCCGACGCAGAACCCTTCAGGCTCTGACAGTAACACCGGTTCTTTCGGCGGCGCCCTCAAAGCGATTCTGCGGGCCATGGATGCGGACAGGGACGGGCAGGCCGTCTGCATCCGCACCTTGCCGGCACGGGTTCCCTCCTACGCAGCTCCGAACCCCGCGCTGCCTCCTCCGTTGCAGCAGGCGCTGCGTGCCATGGGTGTGGAGCGGCTGTACAGCCACCAGGTAGAGACGCTGGAGGCGGTGCGCCACGGGGACGATGTGGTGGTGGTCACCTCCACCTCCAGCGGCAAGACGTTGTGCTATAACATCCCCGTGCTGGAGCGCCTGCTGGCGGATCCCAACGCTCGGGCGCTGTATCTGTACCCCATCAACGCCCTCATTAACGACCAGTACAATGCCCTTGAACAGCTCAACGCAGAACTGGGCCGTGCCGCCGTAACTGCGGACCGCTACAGTGGCGCCACCAGTTCCGCCGAGCGGCGGGACATTCGCACGCGCCAGCCCCGGGTGCTGTTGACCAACCCCGAAATGGTGCACCTCAGTTTTCTGCAATGGCACCGACTGTGGGCCCCCCTGTGGAAGAACCTCGCCTTTGTGATCTTGGACGAGGTGCACACCTACCGAGGGGTGTTCGGTGCCCATATGGCAGGCTTGTTGCGCCGGCTGTTGCGCGTGGCGGCGCACTATGGCGCCCGGCCACAGTTCATCTGCAGTTCCGCCACCATCGCCAACCCGCAGGAACTCGTCCAGCGATTGACCTCGCGCCCCTGCACCCTGATCGGCCGAGATGGATCCGCCAGCGGAGCGCGCACCATGGTTCTCTGGAATCCCCCCTTGCAGGAGGGGGCGGGGACCAACGTGCGCCGTTCTTATACGGACGAGTGCGCCGATCTGCTGAGCCTCTGTCTGCAGCAGAACTTGAACACCATCGTCTTTACGCGAGCGCGCCGCGTTACAGAACTCTTGCTGCGGCAGTGCCGCGAGCTCTGTCAGGATGGGACATCGGCCGGCGGCGATGCTTCGCAGATCGCCACCTATCGGGCGGGCTACCTGGCAGAGGAGCGGGAGCGCATCGAGACACGCATCAAGTCGGGTGAGCTGCACGGCGTTATCGCCACCAATGCGCTGGAGCTGGGCATCGACATCGGGGCATTGGACAGCGTGATCATCGCCGGATACCCCGGATCGATCATGTCCATCTGGCAGCAGGCGGGCCGCGCCGGGCGCGGCACTCGGGACGCTCTGGTGTTTTTTGTCGCCTCACAGAACGCCCTGGACCAACACTATATGCAGCATCCTCAGCGCTTTTTTGCCGAATCCCATGAGGAGGCCATCGTGGATTTGGCAAACCCCTTTATCCGCCTGCGCCACCTGCTGTGCAGCGCTCAGGAGATCCCCTGGACGGCCAGTCAGATCTCTCTTCAGCCAGAGGATGTGCGCCAGGACATCGACGCCCTCGTCAAGGCGGGGCTGCTGGTGGCAACCCAGGGTCGCGAGCCTGGCTGGACCTGGCCGGCGGAGGATGTGCGAAAGAATCTCCACCTAAAGCTCTCGCTGCGCGCCTCCAGCCAGGGTAACTACTCTATTCGGGACGAGCAGAGCCGCGAGATCGGGACCATCCAGCCGCCCAATGCCTACCGCGAGGCACACGTGGGGGCTATCTATCAGCACAGCGATGGCGACTATCGGGTGACTGCTCTGAACAGGCAAACGCACACCATTACCGTGCGCCCAGAGACGCTGCCGCACTATACACGGTCGCAGAGCGAAACCAATGTGACCATCGTCAAGGAGCTGGCGCAACGCTCTCTCGCAGGGTGTCCGGGCCTGACGGTGCATCTGGGGGAGCTGGCCATCACCGAGGTGGTGCGTTCGTACCAGGAGCTGGAGCTGGGCAGTAACCGTCCCTCCAATCCGATCGAGCTGCGGGAGCCTCTGGAAAGCCGTTTGCTGACCACCGGTGTCTGGCTGGCGTTGCCCTCCCGCATTCGAGATCAGCTCTCCGCCATGAGTGAATTCGCCCGCACGCAACAGTTGCTGGGAGGGCTGCACGCCCTTGAGCACCTGCTGGCAGATCTGTTGCCCCTCATGGTCATGTGCGACAGGCAGGATATCGCCGGCGACTATGCTCTCTCTCATCGAACCGTCGGCGCGCCCGCGGTTTTCCTGTACGACACCTGTGAGGGAGGCATCGGGCTGGCGGAATCGGCCTTTGAACGAATTGAACAACTGCTCGCCATGGCCAGGGACACGGTCTCAAACTGCCCCTGCGAGTCGGGCTGCCCCGCCTGCATCCAATCCAGCCACTGCCGACGCACCCACGAACCGATGGACAAGCAGGCAGCGCAAGAGCTGCTGCTGTACATGTCCCCAGCGTCGCACGACCCAGCCCGGCCCGACCGCCGGCGTGCCGCAGAGCGGTACAATACGCAGAACTTGGAACGCGCCATCCACGAGATCGATCTCGCCACCCGTCAGCGCTCTGTGTTGGAGGCGGCACCACCACCGGAGGTTGCGCCGGTTGCGCAGGCTCCTGCCTACACGGTGGGCAGCTGGGTGCGTCACAGCGTCTACGGCCGGGGCCTGGTAACAGCCATCGAGTCTGCGGCCGGCTCACAATGGATCACCGTTCGCTTTGCGCGTCGCAGCGTCATCCGCAGGTTCGCCGCCAACACCTCCGAGTTGCGGCGAGAGGCCTGAGGCGGCCCGCCAGCCCCCCGCCTTGACCGCGCCATTTTCGCCGTGTTATAGTCAGATCGTTGCAGGCAATCTCGCATCGTCCCCAGGAGGCCCCATGGCGAACAAATACGCAATCGGTATCGATTTCGGCACGGAATCTGCACGAGCGGTGCTCGTGCGGCTGTCCGATGGCGCCGAGCTCGCCTCAGCTGTGAGCCCCTATGCCGACGGTGTCATCGACGAAACGCTGCCAGGCAGCGGCATTCGCCTGGAGCCGGATTGGGCGCTGCAAAACCCGATGGACTATGTGACTGCGGTCAAGGAGACGGTGCCCAAGGTGCTGGCCGCCAGCGGCGTGTCGGCAAACGATGTGATCGGCATCGGCATCGACTTTACGGCCTGCACCATGCTCCCGACCAAGGCGGATGGCACCCCACTATGCGTTCTGCCCGCCTATCGCGATAATCCACACGCCTGGGTCAAGCTGTGGAAGCATCATGCCGCCCAACCTGAAGCCAACAAGCTGAACCGCCTTGCTGAGGAACGGGGAGAGACCTGGCTGGCGCGCTACGGCGGCAAGATCTCGTCCGAATGGTTCTTTCCCAAAGCGTTGCAGATCCTGGACGAAGCTCCCGAGATCTATGACGCGGCCGACCGCCTGATCGAGGCGGCGGACTGGGTGGTGTGGCAACTGACCGGGGTAGAGACGCGCAACAGCTGTACTGCCGGTTACAAGGCCATCTGGAGCAAGGAAGAGGGCTTTCCTAGCCCGGACTTTTTTGCCGCGCTGCATCCGCGGATGCGCAATATCGTCCAAGAAAAGATGCAGGAAGATATCAAGCCGCTGGGTGCGCGCGCGGGAGGGTTGACGGCAGAGATGGCCGCCGCTACCGGATTGCTGCCGGGTACCGCCGTGGCTGTCGCCAATGTGGATGCCCACGTGGCCGTGCCTGCGGCCACCGTTACCAGCACGGGCCGCATGGTGATGATTATGGGCACCTCCATTTGCCATATGGTGGTGGGTCAGCAGCCCCGCATCGTGCCGGGAATGTGCGGCGTGGTGGAGGACGGCATTCTGCCCAACCTGGCGGGCTTTGAGGCCGGCCAGTCCGCTGTGGGCGATATCTTTGCCTGGTTTGTAGATCACTGCGTACCGGCCGAGTACCAGCAGGAGGCGGCAGAGCGTGGGTTGAATCTGCACCAGTTGCTGGAGGAAAAGGCCTCCACTCTGCAGGTGGGCGAGTCGGGTCTGCTGGCACTGGACTGGTGGAACGGCAACCGCTCTGTACTCGTAGATGTCGATCTCACCGGTCTGCTGCTGGGGGCCACCCTGGCCACCCGCGCCGAAGAGATCTACCGTGCACTGATCGAAGCGACCGCCTTTGGCACCCGCATGATCATTGAGGCGTTTCGCAGCAACGGCGTGCCGGTAGATGACCTGGTTGCCGCTGGCGGCCTGCCGGAGAGGAACCGGCTCTTTATGCAGATCTATGCCGATGTGACGGGCCAGGAGATCAAGGTAGTGGCCAGCACGCAGGCCGGGGCGCTGGGCTCGGCGATGCATGGCGCAGTGGCGGCCGGTGCCGCCGCCGGTGGCTTTGACAGCATTGAGGAGGCGGCGGCACAAATGGCGCACCTCCGAGACGATACCTTCAAGCCGAACGCCGAGAACCACGCCGTGTACAACGAGCTTTATCAGGAGTATGTGCGCCTGCACGACTATTTCGGGCGAGGCGAGAACGACGTGATGAAGCGGCTCAAGGCCATCCGGGCACGGGCATTGAGCGCCTAGCTCACCCCGAAGCAACCGAGGGCCCCAGACAAGTACTTGTCTGGGGCCCTTGCTTACAACAGCGATTCGGGATCGACTTCGATGCGCCAGCCCTGGGGCAACACCATGTCGTGCAGCGCCTCTGCCGGTTGCCGGCCGCGCACCAGGATCTGCCAGCGCCACTTATCCCTCAGGCGACTGTAATAGGCAGGCGCCGGCCCGATGAGGTCGACCTCGGGCAAGCCCTGACGTTGGATCCGCAGGCTGAGCGTCCGATAAAGCTCCTCTGCAGCCGACTGGGCGCGACTGGCGTTGCTGCCGGTATACAGCAGGCGTATCAGACGGCTGAGGGGTGGATACCAGTGGGTACGGCGAAAGGCGATCTCCTGCCGGTAGAACCTCTCATAGTCATGCGCACTGGCAGCAACCACCGCAGGGTGCTCTGGTGCATAGGTCTGGATGATCACCTGCCCCCCCAGCGGGCTACGCCCGGCACGGCCCGCTACCTGTGCTAGCAGCTGGAACGTCCGTTCAGAGGCGCGCAGGTCGGGCAGGTTTAGGAGCGTATCTGCGGATACTACGCCCACCAGGGTGACACGAGGAAGGTCGAGCCCCTTGGCCACCATCTGCGTGCCCACCAGAACGTCGGCCTCACCCCGTAAGAAACTGTCCAAAAAGGCATCCTGGGATCCGCGAACCCGGGCGGTGTCCTGATCCCAGCGAACTACCCTCGCACCGGGGTAGCGTGCCCTGAGCTCGTCCTCCACCCGCTGGGTTCCCAAACCAAAATATCGAATACGGGCGCTGCCGCACTGCGGGCAGTGGTCGGGCGCTGGCCGTCTAATGTTACAGCGGTGGCACAGGAGGTCCTCGCCCTCACGGTGATAGGTAAATGGCAGGGCGCAGGCAGGGCAGGCCAGCACGTGCCCGCAATCGCGACAGAGCACAAAAGTAGCGGCACCTCGCCGGTTCACGAACAGAATGGCCTGTTGCTGCGCAGCCAGGGTTTGCTCCAGCGCTGCGTCCAGCGCCCGGCTGAAAATGCGGGCGTTTCCTTCCCGCAGTTCCTGGCGCAGATCCACCACATGCACCGGCGGCAGCTCACCAAAGGCCCCCGCGTCAGGCGTGGCGACCTGCTTTGCCTCCGTGAGCGGAGGGGAACTGCCTTGGCTTGGCGCCGGGCACTTCTCCCCCATGCTCTGCCGATGCCCCACCACGCGGCGGGGCAGAACCAGGTGCACAAACTCGCCGCGCTCGGCGCGATAGCGCGTTTCCAGCGAGGGGGTGGCACTGCCCAGAATCACCGTTGCCCCCAGCTGCTTCTGCAGATACAAGGCCACGTCACGTGCGTGATAGTCGGGAGAACGATCCTGCTTGTAGGTCCACTCGTGCTCCTCGTCGATGACCACCAGGCCCAGGTTCTGCACCGGACTGAGGATGGCGGATCGCGCCCCCAGCACCAGTCGCAGCTCCCCCGTACGGATGCGGCGCCACTGGTCATAACGCTCGCCGGGGGTCAGGCCACTGTGCATCACGGCCAGCGTGTCCGGGAAGCGAGCCCCAAAGCGTTGGATGGTCTGGGGAACCAGAGCGATCTCGGGCACCAGCACGATGGCACTTTTGCCCTGTTCCAACACCCGCTGCACGGCGCGCAGGTAAAGCTCTGTCTTGCCGCTGCCGGTTACCCCCTGCAACAGAAAGGTCCGGGCCGGCTGCTCCTCCAGCCCCTGCAGCAGCACGCTCCACGCCTCTGCCTGATCCACCGTGAGTTGTGGCGGCACCACGCTGGCAAAGACCTTGCCGGCCAGCGGATCGCGCCACACCTGGCGGGACACCGTCTCGACCAACCCATGGCTCTGCAACCAGCGCAGATCCGCTCGCGTTGCTTCAGACTCTGCAGCCAGGGCGCCCCACGGCATCCACCCCTGCGTATCGGCCCGTTGTGTCCGCCAGTACGTGAGGGCCTCCAGCGCGCGACGACGACGAATGGTGCGCACCGCCCCCCACGCCTCCTCCGGCAGGGGAGTGAGCAGACGCACAAAATCCTGGAACCTGGGGCGTACACGGGGTGCGCTGAGCTCCGGCTGGATGCGGACCAGCCCCTCCTCTTCGAGAGCCGCCAGATCGGTACGCCAACCCCTGCCTGAAGCGGTACGTTTCAGCGCAGCCAGCCTCACAGGGGCATGTTCTCGCAGCCAAGCAAGAAGCGCACTCTGCTGCGGGGTCAATTCCGATGTCTCCTGGCGATCTGGCTGACCGTCCGGCAGCGACACCACTTGTTCAACTTGTTCAGTGCTGCCGGGCGGAATCATCGCCCAAATGGCGTGCTGCAAGGGAGCCAGATACCGCTCCGCCATCCAACGGGCAAGTTCCAGCTGTTGGGGAGAGAGCACCGGTTCCGGATCGGCCAGGCGCTCGATGGGTCGCGTGCGCGCAACCGGAGTGGAATCGACCAGGGCCATCACGACCCCACGGACATGTCGGGGGCCAAAGGGCACCCATACGAGACTGCCGGGCAACAAACCGCTCAGCGACGCTGGAATCTCATAGTGGAATGCCTCCAGTGGCGCCTCACCGGAGTCATCACCTACCGGGGAGAGGTCGCGCACGTGGCGCGGCCTGGCAGCGCCAGCGTCCACTGCCACCAGTGCGTAGCGTGGTCGCGTCGGCGCGAGAGACTCGTCAGTAGTCATGAGCGCTCAGCGCAAAAGCCAACCGCAGCATAGCCCACGATGTTATCGGCCCGCGCGCCCGGCGTGAGGGCATGGCTGGTGGTATAAGCCAGCACCTCTCCTCGGGTGGCCCCCAGAGCCTGAGCGGTGGCGATAGCAGCAGCGATGGCGGCGGGCCCGCAGGCGTTTCTGTGCGCCAGCGCCTCAGCCTGAGCGCCGGCCGCGTCCATCGCCTCGATCCGTGACAGCAGGCGATGGTCGTTCTGCTCCATCCATGCCAGGGCCGGTGCACCGACGCCTGCCGGAGCCAGGCCATAGCGGGGACCATAGTGGGTCAGATCGCTGCTGGCCACTACCCAAACCTCCCTGCCGAGCTCCCGCACCACCGCACCGACCAGGTCGCCGAGGCGTTGCCCATCGGCGTGAGCGGGCATGGCGACAGGCAGAATGGCCGCCTGGGGAGCAACGATCTGCAAAAGCGGCAGCTGCACCTCCAGCGCGTGTTCGTCAGCATGGGCGTCGGCATCACCAGCAAAGCGCTCATCGCAAGCAATCAGCGCCTGTGCCAGGTCCTCGTCTACCGGGACGTCTCCGAGAGGGGTGCGCCAAGCTCCCTGTGGATATACCGCCGCAGCATACACCCCCGGAGTGTGTACCGCCCCGTACAGCAGCACCGTCTCCACAGGCCGCCCGGCCGCCAGAGCCGCGTACAGGCGCATGGCGGTGCTGCCCGAGTAAACCCAACCAGCGTGGGGCACCACGCCGCCCACCAGGGACAGCCCGACAGTCGGTGAGCTCTCGCGCTGCCACGCCTCTACCAGCGAGCGTATCTCACTGGCCCGAGATGGATAGAACAGACCTGCCACGCGGGGCTTGCGGATCCACATCGCCATACGTCCCCCCTTTGCGCTAGTGTGCGGCACCGGTATGCAACCAGGTGCCCAACAGGCTGAGGGCCACCAGCACGGCCACCATGCCCACCGTTGTCGCAGCAGGGCGCGCCCCCTGTTTACGCTCCTGCAGCTCGGGCAGGCCCTCCATCCCGCGAGCAACGGCATAGCGTGGGCAGTACGCCCAACCGAGGGCCGATCCGGCCAGCAGCCCACCCAGGTGCCCGAGATTGTCGATCTGCGGAGAGGTGAGACCCATCACCAGGTTAATGCCCATCACAATCAACAGCCCACGCAACTGCCGATAGCCCACCGTGCCAAACATGCGGCGATGAATGACATAGTAGGCGGTGATAGCCCCGATCAGGCCAAAGATGGCTGCCGAGGCACCTGCGGAGAGCGCTCTGCTGCCTACATAGCTGAGAGCGGTGCCCGCAATTCCCGAGAGCAGGTACAGCAGGATGAAGCGCGCTCGCCCAAAACGGCGCTCGACCTGCAGACCAAAGACGTACAGGGCATAGAGGTTCATGGCGAGATGCAACAGGCCGATATGAATAAAGTTGGCGGTGAGCAGACGCCAATACTGGCCCTGGGCGATGAGTGGCTGGTACTTGGCCCCAAAAAGCACCAGAACGGCCGGATTCTCCGAGCCGCCCAGAACTGTCATCAGTGCGAAAACCAGCACATTGATGGTCAGCAGGACATAGGTCCACACAGGTCTGTGGCGGGGTACCGTCAGCTGCACATAGCGCACCGCGCTCTGTTGCCCGGGGGGCTGAACAGTGCCTGACTCTTGGGCAGTGGCGTCGGACATGATGGCTACAGCTCGAGGGGGATGCGGTCCGTGCGGCAGCGCGTCGCTTCCATAATTGCCAGCACCTGACGAGCAGCGTCACAGAGTTGGCCGGTTCGATTGATCACCACATAGTCAAAGGTGTGTGCCACAGCGATCTCTTCTTCCGCGATGGAGAGCCGATGGGCCATCTGCTCGGGCTGATCGGTGCCTCGCACGCTGAGGCGCTCGGCAAGGTCACGGGCAGAGGGAGGGGTCACAAACACCGTCACGGCGCCAGGGAGCTGGCGCTTGATGGTGCGGGCACCGCGGATATCCACCCGCATCACGGTGTCCCTGCCCGCCGCCACAGCCTCTCGCACGTGACGCTTTTGCACGCCTTTGAACTGGTTGTACACCTCGGCGTGCTCGAACAGTTCGTCTGAAGCGATGAGTCGCTGGAATTCAGCAGTGCTCACAAAGTAATAGTCCACCCCCTCCACCTCGCCCACGCGCATCGGTCGGTCTGTGGTGGTCACGATGAACTGAAACTCGGCGCCCTGCCTTCGCATCTCAGCGATCACGCTGTCTTTGCCAGCGCCTGAAGGGCCGGTGATGACCACCAGCACAGGCTCAGGCAGCAGATAGGACGCCAGCGGGTTGGGGGAGACGATGGACACGGGACCGCAGAACTCCTTGTAACAACACGGCTAAAATGACACGCAGCGCCCGGAGACCAAGCGCTGCGATGATGCTCCTGCTGCGAGCTCTAGAACCGTACGAGCCTGTCCACATCCAGCACGAAAATCACAGCGCCTCCGACCTGGACCTCGACCGGATTGGGCATGTAAAGCTCCCCGGGCTCCATCACAGGCGGCAGCGGATTGACATACTGCGTGCGCGTGTGGCAGTTGTGCTTGATGATGTCGAGCACGGCGGGAACCTTTTCCTCCTCCGTACCGATCAGGATGGATGCGTTGCCCTCACGCAAAAAGCCACCGGTCGTGCTGATTTTCGTAGAGGCAAAACCGGCATCGCGCAGTGCAGTGGTGAGTGGATCCGCATCATCACTGTGGACGATGCTCACAATGAGTTTGATAGCCATGAATTAACCTCCTTGAACACGTCTACGCCGTCGCTCACACAGCTCCGACAGATGGGAGAGCACCCGGGCGTGAATCGCCTCCACCGGCTGACACGCCTCTACCACTAGCCAACGGTCAGCATCCTCTCGTGCCATTTGCAAGTAACTGTTACGCACAGATCGGTAAAAGTCAACCGTCTGTTGATCCATTCGGTTGATTTCGCCCCCCTGATCCAGGGCCTGCTGCTTGCGCCGCAACCCCTCCTGGACATCCAAATCCAGGTAAACCACCACGTCCGGCACAAGGTCCTGCGTGGCCCAGCGGGTGAGCTGTTGCAGCATATGGCGGTCCAACCCACGGCCCTCTCCCTGGTAGGCGATGGTGGAGTAGGCGTAACGATCCGAAATGACAAAACGTCCCTCTGCCAAAGCCGGCCGTATCACCTCGCCGACGAGCTGTGCTCGTGCCGCAGAGTATAGCAGAGCCTCGGTAAGTGGCAACATACTGCCGTTTTCCACAGCATGGACCACTGTTCGGATCTGTTCACCGATGGAGGTGCCGCCGGGCTCACGGGTGGCCAGCACCGCATGGCCTGCTTTTTGCAGCGCATCGCGCAGCAGCATGGTCTGGGTAGTTTTACCACTCCCGTCAGGCCCCTCAAACACGACAAACAGGGCACCGCTCCCTTTAGCGATTGGCATAAATGGTAACCCGACGCTGAGGCTCGGCACCCGAGCTGCGCGAAAACAGATTGGCCTCCTTGGCCATCTGATGCTGCATCTTGCGAAGCATCGCGTCCTGCGAGGAGAGCTGAACCGAGGTCCGCTCACCCGAAATCACCTGATCGATGGCCCGCCGTGCGTCCTGCAGGGCTACCTCCATCAGAGGGGTGCCCGTATCGCGCGGCAGATCCAGCTCGAACACCTCTGCCAGAAAACGCTCCATCTGCGTCTCGGTATTGGAGCGCAACACATATACCGGAATACCGCGGCGTTCCGCCTCCTCGATGGCAGCAGGCCGCTTGCGGTAGTAGGTGCGCACCGTCACCAACGCATCTGCATGTTCCAGATCAGGGACCATCACCAGGCTCACGCCCAGGCGCCTGCTCACCTGCCGCAGACGATTGTGGTTCAGGCCATAGGGATACATGCGCACCGCTTTGCGACGGCCGTTGCCCGATGTCACAGGGGCCGACGCATATCCGTCGTCGAGTGGCTCTGAAGCATCCTCGCCCGCGCTCTGGATTCGCAGAGGAACCTCCTGCATCTTTTCGATCTCACCGCTCTCGGTACGCACCCGAATCTCGGCGGGGAGATTTCTACCCCGCAGCAGCGCATCCACCGAGGCGGCCACATCTTCCCGCACTGCCACCCGGTCGCGATCCTGAATCTCGATGACCACATCAAAGGTGGGCGGAGCCTTGCGTTCCAGCACAGACTTTTGGGTCCCGCGGCGGCGGGCCTCATCATCGCCCAACGTAACCGACTGAATCCCTCCCACCAGGTCGCTGAGAGTGGGGTTCATCATCAGGTTGTCCAGGGTGTTGCCGTGTGCCGTGCCCACCAGCTGCACCCCGCGCTCGGCAATGGTTCGGGCGGCAGAGGCCTCCAGCTCGGTGCCGATCTCGTCGATGACGATGACTTCGGGCATATGGTTCTCTACCGCTTCGATCATCACGGCGTGCTGGAGGGACGGAGTGATCACCTGCATCCTGCGGGCTCGGCCCACCGCGGGGTGTGGAATGTCCCCATCGCCACCGATCTCGTTAGAGGTATCTACCACGATGACACGCCTTTTCTCAGCGAGCACGCGAGCCACCTCACGAAGCATGGTGGTCTTGCCCACCCCTGGCCGGCCCAGCAGGAGCAGGCTCTTGCCCGAGCGCACGATATCCTCAATCACCTCGATGGTGCCATACACGGCGCGCCCCACACGGCAGGTGAGACCGACAATGTGGCCCCGTCGATTACGAATGGCCGAGATACGGTGCAGAGTCCGGGCTATGCCAGCGCGGTTATCCTCCCCAAAGTCACCGATCCGCGCCACCACATGGTCGATCTCTTCCTGGGTCACATCCTCACTGGTGAGCGCCAGTTCATGCTCTACGTAGCGCGCTTCGCACACGCGCCCCAGATCCAGCACCACCTCCAGCAGGGAATCAAAGTGTCCCGCCTCTCGTAGAGCAGCACCGATGTGCGGCGGGAAAACATCGATGAGCGCATCGATATCATCTGTGATCCGAATCGTCATAGTGTCAGGTTCTACCTCATGGCAACCGGCAGGGGCACCCGCCCCTCCCTACTGCCTCTAATGGATAACTGCATCGGCGCCGCGTTCGATGGCGGAGACCATGGCGGGCCGGTTGACCGTCACACGGCTGACCGTATGCGCCACCAGCACCTCCTGACGCGCGATGGACTCAAAACCCAGCATGCGCAAGAGCCAGGCCACACCCGCCGTATAGTCGGGCACCACGGCGTACACCGGAACCGCCCCTGCCCGATCTGCCAGATACAGCACATAACGCAGATAGGGCAGCAGATCTCCCCGCCGCTCGGGCAGGACGGTACACTCCAGCCAGTGCCCCCGACGGGCGCTTTGCAGAGTGAGG
>JAAYED010000048.1 GCA_012728955.1 Chloroflexota bacterium | reverse complement strand
CGGAAACAGGTTGATGGCGGGGTCATTCTTGCTTTGTACCACAGCCATCACCCCTTGCAGCGCGCTGGCTTGTGCCCATTCCTCGCCGGCCTGCAGCAGGCGGGTGGCAACCCCTCGACGCCGATTGGGCCGGTGCACGACCAGATGGTCGATCTCGCCCTGCCAGTTGTCCCGGCGCACCAGCATGCTCATGTAGCCCACTACTACGCCCATTTCGTCGGCCACCAGAAAACAGCGGCTGTTCTGCCAGACCTCAAACAGGTCCTGATCGCAGCGTGGATCGCGGGTCTCGATGGCGCGCGGCAGGCGAACCCGCCGCAGCTGAACGAGCACCTCGTCCAGACGTACGGACTCGTCCATGTGCCAAATATGCCCGGTGCTGTATCCTCCATCGAGGCGCTTGCAGCGCTCGATATCCGCAATGGTTGCCGCGCGAATCTCCATGTGGTGCCTCTCGTTACGATCGATCCTGAGCGCTCGGGCTCATCGCTTTTCCGGCCGAATACGCGTTCCGGGAACAGGGATGCTCTCCAGCACCTGGCGCACCACCTGACGTGTATCCAGGTTTCGGATGCGCGCAGATGGACTGATGATGATGCGATGGGCCAGAACCGCCTCGGCAAGGGCCTTGATATCATCGGGTGTCACAAAGTCGCGCCCCTGCACGGCCGCCAGCGCCTGGCCCGCACGAAAGAGCCCCAGCGAGCCGCGCGGGCTGGCCCCCAGAAACACATCAGGGATAACACGGGTTGCCTGCACAACGGCAACAATGTATTCGCGCACCTGTGCATCCACATAGATCTCTTTGACGAGATTCTGTGCCTCTATGACCTGCGCCGCCTCGGCCACCTGACCAAGACGATCCAGTGGGTGCTCGTGATGCTGGGCGTCCAGGATTTCGATCTCTTCACTCGGGCTGGGGTGCCCCAGGGTGATGCGCATGAGAAAACGATCCAGTTGCGCCTCGGGCAGCGGAAAGGTACCCTCGAATTCGATGGGGTTTTGGGTCGCCATGACGATGAAGGGTTCCGGCAATCGGTAGGTGTGCTCATCCACCGTTACCTGGCGCTCCTCCATGCACTCGAGCAGAGCAGACTGGGTTTTGGGAGTGGCCCGGTTGATCTCGTCGGTCAAGACAATCTGCGCCATGATCGGGCCGGGGCGAAACTCAAAGGAGCGCGTCTCCTGACTAAAGATCGAGACACCGGTCACGTCACTGGGCAGCAGGTCCGGCGTAAACTGAATACGGCTAAAGGTAGCGCCAATACTGCGCGCGATGGACCTGGCCAACATGGTCTTGCCGACGCCTGGCACGTCTTCGATGAGGATGTGCCCCTGGCTGAGAATGGCAACGATGGCAAGCTGCACCTCACGGCGCTTGCCCACAATCACCTGTTCGACGTTCTTGATGATCCGATCGGACAGATCCTGAATTACTGCCATGGCCTTCACCATCAAGTGCTTGGTCCTGGTGACGATAGCAAAGGCCATAACCGCTGTCAATCCGAACGCCCTGCGCAGCCCCCGCCAACGCGTTCAGAGGAGAGCAAGTTGTCGCGAACCCACCCGGGATCTATAATTCGTGTTTAAATACTGGACAGAGGGAATGGCATGGGCACCGATTCAAAGCAGTACCTTACCCCGGAGGGGCGCGCCCGGCTGCAGGACGAATTGACCGAGCTGACCTCCGTGCGACGCAAGGAGATCGCCGAGGCTCTCAAGCGGGCCATCGAAGAGGGCGATCTCAGTGAGAACTTTGGCTACTCGGAGACCAAGCGACAGCAGGCAATGCTCGAAGGCCGCATTCAGGAGCTTCAGACGCTGCTGGCAAACGCTGTGGTGCTGGAGGCCTCATCCAGCAGCTCGGCGGGGCTGGGATCCACGGTGCAGATCCAGGAGGCGGGCCAACCGGTGGAAACCTACCAAATCGTCGGTCCGGCTGAAGCGAGCCCGCGCCTGGGCCGCATCTCGCACGAGTCGCCGCTGGGCCACAGCCTGTTGGGGCACCACGCGGGAGATAATGTCGAGATACAAACCCCAGGCGGAACCCGCCGCATCACCATCATCTCTATCGGCTAGCCGTTCAAGACCTGCACCCACCTCCTGAGGATTTCGCATGCCTGAAACCAATGATCGTCGTGAGCAACGCCTGGAGAAACTGGGCCGATTGCACGAGCTCGGCATTGACCCCTATCCGCCACGGGCCGAACACTCGCATACGGTGGCACAGGCCCTGGCTGCTTTTGACGCCAACGCCTCCCAACCGACGCAGGTGACCGTCGTCGGCCGGCTGGTTTCCCTGCGGGTGATGGGCGGCTCGACCTTTTGCCACATCGCCGATGGCACCGGCCGAATCCAGCTGTACCTCCGGCGCGATGCCGTTGGTCAGGAGGACTATGAGAACTTTCGCCGGTTGATAGATTTGGGCGACCATGTGTGGGCCACGGGCACGCTCTTTCAGACGCGCTCGGGCGAGATTACCGTGAACACCAGCGCCTGGCGCATGCTGTCCAAGGCGCTGCGCCCCCTGCCGGACAAGTGGCACGGACTGCGCGATGTGGAGATGCGCTACCGCCAGCGCTATCTGGATCTGATCGCAAACCCCACCGCACGGGACATCTTTATCACCCGCAGCAAGATTGTGTCGGCTATCCGTCACACGCTGGATGGCTGGGGCTTTATGGAGGTTGAGACGCCGGTGCTCCAGCCGATCTATGGCGGTGCCGCGGCGCGCCCCTTTACCACCCATCACAATGCCCTGGACCAGACCTTTTATCTGCGCATCGCCGACGAGCTGTATCTCAAACGGCTCATCGTGGGTGGCCTCGATCGGGTGTACGAGATCGGTCACAACTTTCGAAATGAGGGTATCTCGACCCATCACAATCCAGAGTTCACCGTAGTCGAGTTGTACCAGGCCTATGCCGATTATGAGGTGATCATGCGCCTGGTGGAAACGCTGTACTCTACCGTGGCCAGGACCGTTCTGGGCACGGAAACGCTCAGCTACCAGGGACAGGAGATCCAGCTGACGCCGCCCTGGCGGCGGGTGACGATGCGAGATGCCATACTGGAGGCCAGCGGCATCGATATCGAGCTGGTGCGCACCCTGCCCGAGCTGTGTACTGCGGCAGAGAGCCGGGGACTGTCCCTTGCCTCTCAGCCCAACTGGGGCAAGGCTGTGGAAAAGCTCTTTGAGCTGACGGTCGAGCCTTCTCTGGTGCAGCCCACCTTTGTCATCGACTATCCGGTGGATATCTCTCCCCTCGCCAAGAAAAAGCCGGGGGCACCCCATCTGGTGGAGCGCTTTGAGTTCTTTATCGGCGGGCTCGAATGCGGTAACGCTTTCACTGAGCTGAACGATCCCATCGACCAGCGCGAACGCTTCGCGGCGCAGGTTGCCGCCGGTGCCCAGGGAGACTCGGAAGCGCATCCCATGGATGAGGACTATATCGCGGCGATGGAGCACGGCATGCCTCCTACCGGAGGCCTGGGCTTTGGCATCGACCGCATGGTGATGCTGTACACAGACCAGGTGAGCATCCGAGAGGTCATTCTGTTCCCCGCCCTGAGAGATCGCGGCGGCGACTGGCAGGAAGCAGAGGATTCACCGCAGGAGCCCCGCAGTTGACCACCGTCGACTGGAACGAGCTGCTGGTGCGCGCCCGCGGAGCCTTGAATCCCCGTCGCCTGTCTGAGAGCGCTGATGCCGGCGGAGTCGCTGCCGCCCTGCTGGCAGAGGATGGACAGATCTATACCGGCGTGTGTATCGATACGGGATCCTCCCTGGGCTTTTGTGCCGAACACGCCGCCGCCGCTGCCATGGTCACCGCCGGAGCGAACAGGGTGCTGGGCATGGTGGCCGTGTTGTGGGACCAGTCCATCATTCCGCCCTGCGGGCGCTGTCGCGAGTTCATCCGACAGTTACACGACGAGAACCTGTCTACAGAGGTGCTGGTGGCTAAAGACACGGTCGTCACCATTGCAGAGCTCTTGCCCCACTCGTAGCCTGTGCTTCGCTCCGTAACAAAAGCGCCTCTGCCCAAAGGATCGGCAGAGGCGCTGTCCGTTCTTCGGTGCCTAGTACACCGGCCCCAGTCGCAACATCGCAAACTCCTGGTGCCCCAGTGCCTCGGCGATGGACTGCTCACCGGCACTGACGCGGAGCACCAGATCATAGATCCGCCGCCCCACCTGCTCCACCGTCTCCTGGCCAGAGATGATGGTACTGGCGTCCAAGTCGATGTCCCCGCCCATCCGTGCAAAGGTGTGAGCATTGCCCGTGAGCTTGATCACAGGCGCCACCGCATTACCCATGGGATTGCCACGACCGGTGGTAAAGGTCACGATCTGACAGCCGGCGGCCACCAGGCCCGTCACAGAGGACGGATCGTTGCCCGGTGTATCCATAAAAGACAGGCCTGGCAGACTCGGACGCTGACCGTACTTGAGGACCTCGACAAAGGGTGTGGTCCCTCCCTTGAGGATGTCGCCCAAGGCTTTTTCCTCCACGGTGGTGATTCCGCCCGCAACGTTTCCGGGTGCGGGCTGCTTACCCATAAAATCT
>JAAYED010000047.1 GCA_012728955.1 Chloroflexota bacterium | reverse complement strand
TTGCTCGGTGCATATGCCGCGTCATTGATGCGCCCCTGAAAGCCACGCACCGAGGAGACGTTGATGATCTTGCCCCTGCCCTGCGCCAGCATCAGACGGGCGGCATGCTTACCGCACAGAAACACCGACTTGAGATTGACATCCATCACCCGCTGCCAGGCGTCCACATCGAACTCGGTCAGGGGCTCCAGATGCACGACCCCCTGGCTGTTGACCAGGATATCCAGACGCCCATATTCGTCGGCCACATAGCGCATGAGCGCCTCGACCTCTTGCTCACAGGTAGCATCCAGGGCATAAGAGCGCCCTTGCCTGCCCAGCCTGCTGATGGCTTCAGCGGTGTCCTGAAGGCCGGCGGGCCCACGGCTGGCCACGCAAACATCCGCCCCCGCCGCAGCCAGGCCCAGCGCCATTGCGCGTCCCAGGCCTTTGGTGCCGCCCACCACCAGCGCCGTGCGACCCTCCAAACAGAAGGATGCCGGCACGCCCTTGGCCGCCTGCTCCAACCTCGCCAGTTCCGTATCCCCGGTCATGGTTACCTCCCCCGCAATCTGGCGCCATTCTAACTGCCCCATCGCCGGCGGGTCAACCGATCACAGTTATGAAAAAAGAGCGGGGCACGCTGGTGCGCACCCCGCTCTCTTATCCGGCAGACTGCTTACTGGATGGAGTAAACCACCTGCAGCTGCACCGAATAGTCCAGATTGCCTGCGCTGATGGGTCCAGCCCCACCACCACCAGTCTCCGCCATGGCCGCATCACGCATCATGGGGAACACCGAGTTGCCGATCACCTCGCTGACGCTGACCACGCCACCAACCTCAACCCCGAACAATCCGGCCAGCTCCTGGGCGCGGGCCTCGGCATCGTCGGCCGCCAGGGCCCGTGCATCCGCTGCCAGACCGGCCTTGTCCTCAATCGAGAAGGTGATGCCATGAATGGCATTGGCACCCGCTTCGATGGCGCCATCCAGCACCGCGCTCAACACGTCCAGATCACGAACGGTTACGCTGACCACATTGGTGACCCGATAGATGGGCGCGCCATTCTCGCCGGCCATCTCCTCCCGGCTGCCAAAATCCGCCCAAACGCTGTAGCCGCTGGTGCGAACGTCCTTGCTGTCAACCCCCTGCTCCTCGAACACCGCCAGCAGGTCGGTCATGACCTCGCCTGACTGCTTGGTAGCCTCCTGAACGGATTTGCCAACCGTCTCGACACCCATGGTGATGGTGGCCATATCGGGCGTGGCCGAGACTTTGCCTTCGCCCACCACGGTGATGGTACGCCCGGATTCCGAAACGGCGCGACTTCCCGCTTCTGCCGCCATGCCAGCCGCCACCTCTTCCTCCTGCCCCTTGGGCTCGGCCGTTGCCTCCACTGTAGGAGTCCGGCTTGCGGATTGGGCTGCCACCCGTCCAGTGAACAATGGCAGGACGTACATACCTCCTACCAATAGCAAAGCGAGTCCTATTGTTACTGCCCATAACCCGTACTTGCGCATCTCTGTTCCTCCAAGAGTTCAATCTGCGATCACAAGATAGACGTCGTGCTGCCGTCAAAGGTTCCACGAACCTTGACGCACCTGCAGACCAACTTTAGAATGCTGCCAGACATGCCTGCGCAGCGGAAGGGGACAACAGATGGCCAAGATCGCACGGTTCGTGTATCAGAATACCACCTCCTATGGCTTGTTGGAAGGTGATTCGACGCTCCGTTTGATAGAGGGCGATATTTTTGGGGCATACTGCACTACCGAGCAGAGGGTGGCGCTCGATGCCGTCCAGTTGCTGGCCCCCGTCACGCCGCCCAACATCATCGCGATCGGCCTGAACTATCGCGCTCATGCTATCGAGAGCAATCTCCCAATCCCCGATCGGCCCGTGGTCTTTATCAAAGCGGGCACCTCCCTCACCGGTCCTGGCGCGCCGATCGAGTTGCCCCGCATGGCGCCCAATGAAGTCGACTATGAGTGTGAGCTCGCCATTGTAATCGGCAAGCGTGCCAAGCACGTCACGGCGGACGAGGCCCTGGAGTATGCGCTCGGTTACACCTGCGCCAACGACGTCAGCGCGCGGGACTTGCAGACCCGTGAGGACACCCAGTGGGCACGGGGCAAGTCCTTTGACACATTCGCCCCTCTGGGGCCCTGGATCGAGACCGAGCTGGATCCGGACAATGTCCGCGTCAGGTCGCGGGTGAATGGCCAGGTGATGCAGGACTCGAACACCAACGATCTGATTTTTTCCTGCCGAGAGTTGATCTCTTATCTGTCCGATGCGATGACCCTGCTCCCCGGCACCGTGATCCTCACCGGAACACCTTCAGGAGTGGGCTTTGCACGCAAACCGCCGGTGTTCCTGCGCCCCGGTGACCTGGTAGAGATCGATCTGGAGGGGATTGGCGTTCTCGCCAACCCGGTAATCGCCGAACCCTAGAGACTGCAGAGAGGAGGCGCGCCATGACGGATGCCTTGCGCGATGAGTTC
>JAAYED010000046.1 GCA_012728955.1 Chloroflexota bacterium | reverse complement strand
GGGGCGCCGAGATCTATCACAGCCTCAAGAACGTGCTCAGCAGCCGTGGCATGAACACCAATGTAGGTGACGAGGGCGGTTTTGCCCCCTCGCTCAGCACCAACGAGATGGCGGTAGAGGTCATCCTCGAGGCCATCGAAAAGGCAGGCTTCCGTCCCGGTGAGGACGTATGGATCGCCCTGGACCCGGCCGCCAGCGAGCTGTACAAGGACGGCCAGTACGTGCTGGCCCGTGAGAACCGCGCACTCTCCACCGACGAAATGGTCGAATTCTGGGCAGACTGGGTAGAGCGATACCCGATCATCTCGCTGGAGGATCCCCTCCACGAGGACGACTGGGCGGGCTGGAACAAACTCGTCGCCCGCATCGGCAAGCGCGTACAGGTGGTGGGTGACGACCTGCTGGTAACCAACGTGAGCCGGGTACGCCGCGCCATCGAGGAGCGCGCCGCTAACGCGCTGCTCTGCAAGGTCAACCAGATCGGCAGCCTGAGCGAGGCAATCGCCGCAGTGGATATGGCGCATCGCGCTGGCTGGGCCAGCATCGTGTCGCACCGCTCCGGTGAGACCGAGGACAGCACCATCGCCGACATCGTTGTGGCCCTGAACACCGGTCAGATCAAGACCGGTGCGCCAGCCCGCAGCGACCGTATCGCCAAGTACAACCGCCTGCTGCGCATCGAGGGCGAGCTCGGTGACAACGCCGTGTTTGCAGGCATGCAGGCTTATCGCGTAACCCGCTAGCAGCCAACAGCGGTTGGTGCGGCGCAGGCGCAGCCCGTTGGGCTGCGCCTGCTCTTTTGGAAAGAGAAGACCACTTGACGTGCCATTACGGCACACCTATAATCACCAATGCCTTTCGGCATTGCTCACGTGTCGTACGGACACAGTCGGAGCAAAAAGGGGGTTGACAGCGTGGCCCGTGTTGTTATCGAGCAGGGCGAGTCCTTTGAGGGCGCTCTGAGGCGTTTCAAGAAGGTTGTTCAGGAGGATCGCATCCTCTCCGAGGTACGGCGCCGGCGTTTCTATGAAAAGCCAAGCCAGATCGCCAAGCGCAAGAAGGCTGCCAAGCGGCGCAAGAGCCGACGGACAACCCTCAAAGACCAGATGCGAAATTACTAGTTCAACAAGGGGGGTTGCCTTCCCGTTGGAAGGGCAACCCCCCGCGCTTTTTCAGCCGGCAGGGGTATACCATGACGATCAAGGACAGGTTGATGGCGGATCTCAAGACGGCCATGCGTGAGCATGACGTCGTGCGCCGTGACACGATCCGCATGGCGCGAGCAGCTGTACAAAACCTTGAAAAGTCACTCCTGCGCGATGCCTCCGAGGATGAGGTTCTCGATGTGCTGCGACGCCAGGTCAAGCAGCGCAAGGAATCCATCGACATGTTTCGCCAAGGCCATCGAGAAGATCTGGTGGCCGAGGAAGAGGCTCAGCTGGCGATTTTGACCGAGTATCTTCCCCAGCAGCTGGGCGAGCAAGAGGTGAGGCAAGCCCTGGCAGAGATCATCGCCGAGCTGGGAGCTACCGGGCCGCAACAGATGGGCACCGTGATGCGTGAGGCGATGAGCCGCCTCAAGGGGCAGGCCGATGGCGGACTGGTCAATCGGCTTGCGCGAGAACTGCTGGCGCGATAGGATATGGGGGAGCCAGGCTCCCCGCGAACACCAGTCGCCAAACCCAACCATGCAGACAACTCGGACCGACAGCGCTGTTCCCCGATCGTTTGCCAGCGCCGGCGTGCCAGCAGGCACGGCCGGTTCATCTCGGGTGCGACGCATCTCCTGGTCGATCCTCATGGGGGCCCTCCTCTGGCTGTCCTGGGCCATCGCCACGGTCGATCCCTCTCAGAGCATCTCCGGCCTGGAGGTCGGAAGCGCCTCCCCCCGCGCCATCAAGGCCGCTCACCAGGTCAGTTATGTCAGTGACGTTGCTACACGCCTGGCCCGTGACGAGGCCGCCTTGCGTGTGGCGGACGTGTACTCCCGGCCCGATCCCGGCATCGCCACTGAGCAGCTGCGCCAGCTTCAACTGCTGCAGGAAAGGGTAAGCCAGGCTCGCCAGGCCCGCGACCTGACGCTGGAACAGCGTTTGGAGTTGCTGGCCGAGATCCCAGATATCGACCTGAGCGATGACGCCTGGCCGGCCATGCTCCAGATTACCGACACCCGTTGGAGAGCGCTGCAACAGGAAAGCGAACGCGTGCTCGCTGTGAGCCTGGCCAGTGAGGTGCGCTCGTCTGACCTGTCACGGGCGCGGCTGGACGTGCAGCGTTTGATGGCATACACGCTCTCTCCCGCTGACCGCGATATCGTCAGCGCACAGGTTACCAAGCTGATCGTCCCCAACACCTTCCTGGATACCGAGGCAACCGAGCGCCAACGGATGACGGTTCGCGATGCGGTCCAGCCGGTGATTCGCACCATCCTGCAGGGCGAATCGATCGTCCGAGAGGGCGAGATCATCACCGAGGGGACCTACGAAAAGCTGCAGGTGCTCGGCCTGATCGAGCAGCAACCCACCTGGCACAAGCGTGCCGCCGATCTGGGCATCAGCCTGATTCTCGCGCTCAGCATGGTGGCCTATGCTGGCCGCGTATACCCGATGCTCATCGATCGGCCCCGTCAGCAGCTGCTCCTGGTCCTTGCGCTGCTGCTGGTTACCGCTGCCGCACGGGTCATCGTCCCGGGCCGGCTTCTGGTTCCATTCATCTATCCCGCTGCCGCCGCTGCAATGCTGGTCACCCTGTTTCTCAACATTCGCTTTGGTACCTTTATCGCGGTGGCCGCCTCCATCTCGGTAGCCAGCATAGCAGGGGGATCGCTGGAGCTGGCCATCTACACATTGATCGGCAGTGTGGTGGGCTCGTTGTGGCTCATGCGAGGGGAGCACCTGAATTCATTTGTGCGCGCGGCAGCTGCCCTGGCCGTGAGCAATATCGCGGTGCTGCTGCTCTCGGGCGTTCAAACGGATCACTATGATACACTGGGCCTGTTGCAGCTGGCAGGGGCAGGGGCAACCAATGCCGTGCTCTCCAGTATCATCTGTTTTGTGGCCTATGCCTTTGCGGGACGGCTGTTTGGCATCACCACCTCACTGCAACTGATGGAACTGGCCCGTCCCACCAATCCGCTCTTTCGTCAACTGTTGATCAAGGCTCCCGGCACTTATCACCATTCGATCCTCATCTCGAATATGGCCGAGCGAGCGGCGGAGGCCATCGGCGCGGACGCGCTCCTTTCGCGCGTGGGGGCGTATTACCATGATATCGGCAAGATCGCACGCCCCTGGTTTTTTACCGAGAACCAGAGTGACGGTCAGAATCCCCATGACCATCTGGATCCGCAAACCAGTGCCGAGATCATCATCGGCCATATCGCCGAGGGGGTAGCTCTGGCCCGTCGGTATCGCCTGCCAGAAAAGGTGATCGCCTTTATTCCCGAGCATCATGGCACCACCCTGGCTGCATACTTTTATCGGCGCGCCGCTCAAGAGTATCAGGGTCCCGACGAACTCGATGCTTCCACCTTTCGCTACAGCGGCCCCAGACCCCAGAGCAAAGAGACGGCCATCGTGATGCTGGCAGACGCTGTGGAGGCCTGGTCACGGGCCAACCGTCCTACTACCCATGCCGAGGTCGAACGCGTCATCCGGCAGGTGATCAGCGAACGGTTGATCAGCGGCGAGTTGGATGAAACCAATCTCACCTTCCAAGACCTGGATCGCATACGGCAGGCCTTTGCCAGTATTCTGACGGGCGTGTACCATCCACGTGTGCAGTATCCCGATCAGGTCTCCAATCGCCGCCGGCGTGACAGCGCCTCGGCCAACTCCTGAGAGGCGAGTCACTTGAGGCGAGGGAAAACACAAAGCCTTGTCATGAGCTTCCGGCACGCCTGGGACGGCGTGTGGTACGT
>JAAYED010000045.1 GCA_012728955.1 Chloroflexota bacterium | reverse complement strand
GCGTACCACCATCATCATCGCGCACCGCCTGTCCACTGTGGCCCGGGCGGACAATATCATTGTGCTGGACGACAACACCATCCGCGAGCAGGGCACCCACGAGGACCTTTTGGCCGCCGGTGGGCTCTACGCCTCCCTGTGGTCGATCCAAAGCCGTGACCTGGCCCAGCTGGCGGATGCGGCGCCGGCCGACATCTAGCCCACTCAGCGATCACCGATGCGAGAGCGGCGCTGCAGTTGTGCTGCGCCGCTCCTGTTTGCTGGGCTACTTTTGCGTCTCTCGAAGTGGCTGCCAGCCACCGCCCGGAGACGCGTCGCCGGAGGGGAGCGATCGTCACTGTTCGGTCGGCACTATGCGCTGCCTACCAGTCGATGGCCGTTCCGTCGTCGGGATGGTACCGCTCCGGATTGCGCCACTGGTGGCCGATCTTGTCGGCCAGTGCCTCCTCGTCCAGCTCGATGCCTAAACCGGGTTTATCCGGCAACGGGATATAGCCATCCACCACTTGGAAGGGCTCCTTGAGGTAGCCTTGTCCCAGCGTGACGTGCTCCTGCGCCAGGAAATTCGGTATGGCGGCATCCATCTGAAGGCAGGCCGCCAGCGCGATGGGGCCCAGGGGGCAATGAGGCGCGATGGCGGCATAATAAGTCTCGGCCATGCCCGCAATCAGCCGGCCCTCAAAGATGCCGCCGCAATGGGCAATGTCCGGCTGCAGAATGGATGCGGCCCTTTGCTCCAGTACCTCACGAAAGCCCCACTTGGTGTACAGCCGTTCACCTGTGGCAATGGGGATGTGGGTTCTGCGGGCCAGGTCCGCCAGCACCTCGGTGTTCTGGCATTGCACCGGCTCCTCAATGAACATGGGCTGGAAGGGCTCCAGAGCCTTGATGAGCAACGCGGAGGTCTGCGGGCTGACGGCCCCGTGAAAGTCGATGGCAATATCGACCTCTTTGCCGGCGCCTTGCCGCATGGCCGCGAAACGCTCCGCCACGCCCTCGACGAAACCCGGTGTCTCGACGATGCGGGCCGGCCGCGGGCCACCTACGCCGGTCTTCAGCGCCAAAAAGCCCAGGCTGGCCTGCTCCCGCGCCGATTGCTCGGCCTCTTCGGGTGTGTTGCCGCCGCAGCGACCATACACCTTGATGCGATGTCGCAGCGGACCGCCCATGAGCTTGTATACGGGCACGCCCAGCGCCTTGCCCGCCAGATCCCACAGCGCGTGCTCCACTCCCGAGAGGGCACTGGTGAGGATGGGGCCACCGCGGTAAAAGGCATGCTTGTACATGGCCTGCCAATGATGCATCACCTGTGTGGGGTCCTTGCCCACCAGGTAGGGCTCCAGCTCGGCAACTGCCTGCGCTACGGTGAGCGCGCGCCCTTCCAGAAGCGGCTCGCCCAGGCCGACCAGTCCCTCGTCGGTGTGCATCTTGAGAAACAGCCAGCGAGGTTTGACGAGAAAGGTTTCCATCCGCGTAATGCGCATGTTACCTCCGTAAAAGGCTGGAGCCCCCTGCAGGGGGCTCCAGCCGACTCGATCTAGAATGTGATGTACTCGGCATCCGCCGCGAACATCTCGTCCACCATTTCACGGATCTTGGCCAGTGGCAGCACTGCCGCGGTGAGAGGATCGAGCTGGATGGCCTGATAGATGTACTCACGGTTCTTTTCCAGCAGGCCCTTGACTGCCAGCTCTTGCACCGCCAGGTTGCTCTGGTTCAGGCCAGCCAGGGCGGGTGGCAGAGCGCCGATCTTGCAGGGGTGCAGGCCCATGGCATCCGTCATGATGGGCACTTCGACCACCGCGTGATAGGGCAGGTTACTGATCAGACCCTCATTGGGGACGTTGCCGTTAAAAGTGTAGGGCTGGTTGGTCTCGATGGCGTTCAGAATCCGCGAAAAGTACTCGTGCGACAGGTCGATGGGCACAGTTCCATCGCCAAAAGCCAGCTCGCGCATCTCCTTATCCGCCTCGGCGCGACGTTCTGCTGCGGCCGCCAGCATCTGCTCACGGCTCAAGCCCTTGCGCTGCGAGACGCCCCACATCATCTCGTGGGTGTGGCGGTCGATCAGCTCCTGCGTACGGCGAAAATACGGCACATACTCGGACATGTGGATGGAGGACTCGGACACAAAGGCGCCAAAGTACTTCATCACCTCAAACTTGACGATATCCCGATTGTAAACGTCGGGGTCCTTCATCGCCTCAAAGAGGCGGGGGTAGGCGTCCTTACGATCCACCTCATAGCGCAGGAACCATGCCATGTGGTTGATGCCCGCAGCCCAGTACGACACGCGCTCAAAGGGCACCTTCAGATAGTTGGCCAGGGTCATGGCCGTACCCTGTACCGAGTGGCACAGGCCCACGT
>JAAYED010000044.1 GCA_012728955.1 Chloroflexota bacterium | reverse complement strand
TTGGGCCTCTGCCCGACGTTCTGCTGGACGACGGAGAGGATCCGCTGGCGAAAAGTGTGGGTGTCGAGCTCGCGCACCGCGGTCTCTCGCGCCGCCTGGGCCATGCGCCGCCTGGCGCTCGCATCCGCCGCCCATCGTGTCAGTGTGGCGGCGATCTCGCCGGGATCCGACTCAACCAGATAGCCGTTTTCATTGGGCACAATGACTTTTGGAGCGATGCCCACCCGTGTCGAGATCACCGGCAGCCCACAGGCGAGCGCCTCTGCCAGCACCCGGGGCCCCGTTTCCAAGGTAGAAGTAATCGCCAGCACGTCAGCCGCGGATAGTAGCTCTGCCACGTCTGTGCGCCGCCCGAAAAAGCGCACGTTATCCGTGGCGCGCGCGGTCAAGTCCTTCGCATAGGCCACACTGTCCGGCTGATCCGGTCGTGCGTCTCCAATTACCCAGTAGCATACAGCGGGCGTAGCCCGGGCAGCTTCCAGCAGGAGCGATTGACCCTTCAGAGGAATCAGATCTCCCACACTGGCAACCACCAGGCGGTCCTCTGGAATGCCCAGGGCTGCCCGGATCGCGGTGCGATTCTCGGGAGAGGGTCGGTAGAGGGCGGTGTCCACAGCCACGGGGATGACGCGCGACTTGTTCATCTGGCCGTATTGCAGGATAGTGGGCTCTGATGCGCCCACGATGGTGCGCACTGCGCGGGCGTGCGCCAGCACTCGCGTCAGCCACAGGCTCTTGCGATCCACCAGCAGATTCTGTGCGTACCAAACACTGGGGATGCCCGTACGCATGGCTGCCAGGGTGCCCCAGACAAAGGCTCGGGAGCTGTTGGCCCACAGCAGCTGGGCCCGGCAGGCCCTGGCGATGGCGGCCACCTGCCTCGTGAGCCTGCCCAGTTCACTGGCAAAGGCGAAAACATCCCGGGCGCCCTTGTGCATCAGTGCGTACTGTTGCATGGGAACCTGGTGACAGGTAACACCCAGGGCCTGCAACGCCTCCGAGAGTGCTCCTGATTCGGGTACCACAGCGTGCAGATCATACTCCGTGAGGGCGGGGATAAACTCCAGCAGCATCTGCTGGCCCCCCTTGATGTCCGGCAGCACCTCGAGGATCAGGATGGTCGGTTTCATGCCAGTCCCCACTGGGATAACAGCGCGTCGACCCGTGCGTAACGATCCTCCCAACTGTTACTGGCCGCAAAGGCTCGGGCTTGGTCTCTTTGCTCTGCATCCCAGCCCAATGCTCGATCCAGGGCCGCTACAAAGGCGTCGGTACCGCCCGTGGCGCTGATCACCGGCATGTCGGCAGCCGTCTCCGGATCCATCGTGGCGTGTACGGTGGGGAGCCCCGCGGCTGCATACTCGTAAATCTTGATCGAGCGGAGGTTGCGGGTTGCAGGCAGCCAGCGGAAGGGTATGAGGCCTGCGGTTGCGTGGGTCAGGTAGCCCACCACCTGTTTTGGTGGTCGTGGTCCCAGCAGATGCACATTGGGCAATCCCTGCAGGCCTGAGACGTCGATTCCCGCGTCGCCGATCACCACGAACTGCACGCCGGGACGTCGCAGCGCGGCCTGCTGCAACAATGGGACGTCAAAGCGATAATTCACGCTGCCGACATACACCGCAATGGGGTCGGTAATCTGCCCATACTCGCTGGGGCAGGGCGCTGCTGCCCTGAAACGCAGAAGATCCACTCCGTTGGGCAGGAGCAGGGTACGCTCGGGGGCATAGGGTGACAACCGCTCATAGGTATCCGGGTGGACCGCGAGCACCGCATCGGCCCGGGAAGCAATATGTCTCTCTACGGCATCGATCGAATCCGGGATACCAGCCGTGAGGACGTGGTTATCAGCGGCGCGATACACCACCCGCGGGTAGTCACCGGTCTCTACCAGCCAGGGGTAGGCCTGCGGGTTGCTCAGCCACAGCAGGTCGGCATGGTCATAGCCCTGGAGGGCAAGCTGTCTCCGGATGGAGGGGAGTGTCAGGCGGTTTCCATGCCAGGCCAGCCATGGGCTGCGCAGTCCGGGTGCATTGCGGTAAGGAATGCTCTTAAAGGGCACATACTCCCAGGGACCATGGGGATGCTGCACACCCCCAGCTCGCCAGAGCGGCAGCTTGCGAGCCAGCTCGGCGCGGTTGCCGATCAGATTCCAAAGGTGGAATTCGCCGCCCAGCCAGCCCACCTCCCAGCCCCGGTCGAGCAGGTGCTGAGCGTAATAGTGGCTCCCCACGCGGTAGGGAGTGCCCCACGTCAGATACTCGGCGAACAATACCTTCATGGCCGATACTCCTGCCGGAAGGGCACTGCAAGGTGTGGCCAGTCGCGATATCTCGGCAACAGTACACTCTTTCCGAGCGCGCTCGTGCCGCGTCCAGGGGTCCTGTTCTCACCGACGGCGTGCCCTGCGTGCAGGCGCTACCCTGAGCAGGGCATTGCACCATCTCTGATGCGCTATGCCCTGCTCCGCTCCCATCGGTGGTCGCGCTTGAACACTCTGGCGGGAGCCTGGCGCCCTTGCGATACCACCATACGTGCGCTGCCGAAGGCTACCGGTGGTTGGTGCCGCCGTTCTGATCCGAGGCCTCAGGGGCAGAGCGCTGCCGCCGGCCCTTGGCTCTGGCTGCCTGGGCCGAAACGAATCTCGCCAGGCGCGACCAGTCATCCCGGTTCATGAACACCATCTCATGCCAGGGCACACCATAGTTGCGACAATAGTACGCTACTTTGAGAGCTGTGTCTGCTCCGGCCCCGATAGAGGCAGCCACTGCCGCCCCCAGGATACCGTGGCTGGGGATGAGCGCCAGGTTCAGCACCACGTTGACCACGGTCTGCACCAGGCTGAAACTGGTGACCACCTGAGGGCGTCCCCGTCCCGCGATATCGCTGGTGAGCACCCGCGACACGCTCGTCATCAAGAGGGCCGGCAAGAGCAGCTGAAATACCGTCGTGGCTCCACTGTAGGCGGGACCGTAAACCACGCCGACGATCAGCGAGGCGGTGACCCAAGCCAGCAGCGCCAACAGGGAGATAAAGAACACCACGTGCCGCGTCACCAGTGGAGTCAGCGCATTGCGCAGGTGATCGGCATCCTGCAGCGACGAAATGCGCGGCAACATGACTGTGGCTGCCGAGCTGGACACGATCGCGATGCGTTCCACCAAGCCCGCGGCCAGGGAGTAGATGCCCACCGCCGCCTGACCGAGAAAATAGTTCACCAGCAAGGTTGCCGCGTGCCCATTGGCAAATATGGCAACGTTGCCCAGGTGCGTGCGCGCGCCATAGCTGAGCACGTCGCGATCGTACGCAGGATCGCACTGCAGGCGCAGCTTTGGCCGGTCGTTCCGTCGGTGTCGCAACCCCCACAGCGCCACAATCACGCCCACCGACGGTCCAACGGCCAACGCTACCAGGCCCCCTGTAACGCCGCGGCGCAGTAGCCACACCAGCACGATCAAGGCAGACAGTGTCGCAACCTCGGCCGCCAGGCCGATCGTGTTAAAAAGGGCATAGTCCTCCAACCCCTGTACGATGGAGAGACTGTACGAGTAGAACAGGCTGGCAGGGATGTACACCAGACCGATATAGAGGAACGCGACGGGGACTCCCGGGAGGAGCGCGTGGGCCAGGTAGTGGATGAGGAGCGCCGCGCCCGCCACGCCGATGGCTGTGAACATCAGCGCCAGCCGGATGCTGTTGTCGATGGTGCGGCCGGTGCCATAGGTGCCGCGCGCGACAAAGTACACGGTGGCCGGGCCCACCCCCAGATTGACCACGGAGATGATCCCTAACGCCAACACTGAGGCGACGGTATACGTCCCTTTGGCTTCAGGACCGAGGATGCGTGACAGCAGCACCGATCCCATAAAGGCGAGACCTACGGCCAGCAACTGGCGCGCCATGGTCAACCCTGTGGCACGTCCCAATCGGCCCAGATCCAGGCTTTCGGTGTTATGCTCTGACATGGCACTTGACGGATCGTTCCGCAGTCATGGATACGCTCGAGGGGGACAGGGAGCAGAGCCGGTGAGAGCCCGGAATGGCGAGCTGCCCCTGTCGACCGGCCAGCCGATGCTGCCCATCAGGACAAGGCTCCGCGCCTGCTATTCCTTTACACCCCGCCCGTCGGCCAGACGCCCGCGCAGTCGCTTGGCTCGTGGTGGGGTGTGAATTGGAGATGGGTTGGTGGATCGGCGCACGGGCCGCCATTCCCCCCGATCGGTGCAGTTGAACCACTTGGTCCTCCGGTCTGCTGATCCGCCCAGGTGGCGGCCAGTCTCCACTTTATAGGCGCCTTTACCTGCGCTGTCCAATGTCCGACTGGCGGAGAGCACACAGGCTGGGCGTTGGCTGGTCACAGCCGAGGCTGGCGGGTCACACGGCAGGATTGCATCGCGCGGTCAGTGTACTATATTAAGAGCATACAAGAACCTGGCCCTGAGTGCCTCGGAGGTCTCTGCATGGTCATGTCTGAGCGGGTCGCCCGTCTGCGCACCTCCAGCCTGGAGGCAAAACCATCGCTCTCTTCGGAGCGCGCGCGGTTGCTTACGGAATGGTATCGTGAACATACCGAGCTGCTGTCGCCCGCGGTGCGGCGCGCACGTGCCTTTTCACACCTCCTGCAGCATGTGACGGTGCACATCGCTCCCGACGAACTGATTGTGGGGGAAAAGGGTCCCCGGCCCAAGGCAGCTCCTACCTATCCCGAGCTGTGTTGCCACTCGCTGCAGGACCTCCACGTGCTGGACACCCGTGAGAAGACCTCTTTCGCCGTGGCTGAGGATGACCTGCACAGCTATACCGAGGAGATCATTCCCTTTTGGCGCGGGCGCACCATGCGCGAAGCGATCCTGGCCCAGATGAGCGAGAGCTGGCGCGCGGGCTATGAGGCGGGTATCTTTACCGAGTTCATGGAACAGCGTTCGCCGGGCCACACCGTGCTGGACGACAAGCTTTATCGCAAAGGCATCAATGGGCTGCTGGCCGACATCGAGAGAGCCCGGGAGCAGATCGACCCGGCCGTGGATCCGCGGGCCTACGAACGCCTGCAGGAACTCCAGGGGATGGAGATCGCCGGGAGGGCCATCATCGCCTTTGCCGCTCGATATGCCGACGAGGCACACCGTCTGGCGGAGGCCGAGGCCGATCTTGGGCGTAAAGGCGAGCTGCTTTCGATCGAGCAAGTGTGTCGCTGGGTGCCGGCCAATCCTCCGCGTACCTTTCACGAGGCCATCCAGTCCTATTGGTTCGTGCACCTGGGCGTGACGCTCGAGCTGAACCCCTGGGATTCCTTCAGCCCCGGCAAGCTGGATCAGCATCTCGCTCCGTACTATGGGCAGGGCATCGCCGATGGCAGCCTCACCCGGGAGCAGGCGGAGGAACTGCTCCAATGTCTGTGGATCAAGTTCAACAACCAGCCGGCTCCGCCCAAAGTGGGCGTCACGGCCGCAGAGAGCGGCACCTACACCGACTTTGCCCAGATCAACCTGGGAGGGGTTCGGCCCGACGGCAGCGATGGCGTCAACGAGGTGACCATGCTGCTGCTGGACGTTGTGGAGGAGATGCGGCTGTTGCAGCCCAGTGCCTCGGCACACGTCAGCAAGCGCAGCCCGGATGCCTTCATTCGGCGGGCGGGGCGTATTCTGCGCACAGGCTTTGGCCAACCCTCGCTCTTTAACAGCGACGTGGTTGTGCAAGAGCTGCTGCGCCAGGGCAAAAGTCTGGCGGATGCGCGCCAGGGTGGCACCAGCGGGTGTGTCGAGACCGGCGCCTTTGGCAAAGAGAACTATGCGCTCACCGGCTACATGAACCTGCCCAAGATCCTGGAGCTCGCACTGAACGACGGCCTGGATCCGGTGACTGGCACCCAGCTCGGCCCACACACTGGCAGTGCCCGGCGGATGGAGAGCATGGAGGATCTCTGGCGGGCCTTTACCGCACAGCTGGGCTTTTGGGTCGGGGTCAAGATCGGTGGCAACAACCTCATCGAACGGCTCTTTGCAGAACACATGCCTGCCCCCTTTCTTTCCCTGCTGATCGACGACTGCATCTCTGCTGGCCGCGACTATCACGATGGCGGTGCTCGCTACAACAGCTCGTACATACAGGGCGTGGGTTTGGGGACCATCACGGATGCACTCTCTGCGATCCAGTCCCAGGTCTTTGAGGAGCGCAGCGTCAGCCTTCCAGCATTGGTTGCGGCGCTGAACAGCAACTTTGAGGGGCAGGAGCGCTTGCGACAACGCATGCTGAACCGCGCGCCCAAGTATGGCAACGATGATGATGCGGCGGATGCGCTCATGCTGCGGGTATTTGAGGCCTATTACGACGCCATCGATGGTCGTCCCAATACCCGTGGAGGCGTTTACCACATCAACCTGCTGCCCACCACCGTGCACGTGTACTTTGGCTCGGTTACCGGCGCCACGGCCGACGGGCGCCGGGCGGGCATGCCTCTTTCGGAGGGGATCTCTCCTGTGCAGGGCATGGATCGCCGTGGGCCCACGGCCGCCATCCGTTCAGCGGCCAAAATGGATCATGTGCGTACCGGTGGCACGCTGTTGAACCAAAAGCTCGCCCCAGAGCTGCTGGAGGGCGAGGAGAATCTCAACAATCTGGTGTATCTGGTGCGGAGCTACTTTGGGCTGGATGGACACCACATCCAGTTCAATGTGGTGGATTCGGAGACCTTAAGGGATGCCCAGTTGCACCCTGAGCAGCATCGCGATCTGATTGTGCGTGTGGCGGGCTACAGCGATTACTTTTGTGACTTGGGCCGCACGCTGCAGGATGAAATCATCGCCCGGACCGAGCACCGCGCACTGGCCCGTCAGTAGGTACCTGCCGCGCTATACCTGGAGCGACAGGGCCAGCCTCCCATAGACACGGGCAGCGGCATGTACGTCTCCCAGGCGTACCTGCTCCTGCACAGAGTGCGCATAACGCTCCTCGCCCGGTCCAAAACCGATGGTGGGGATGCCTGCAGTACCCATGGTGTACACACCGTCGGTAGAAAAGTCCCAGTGGCCCACCCGAGGCACGTACCCCAGCGTGCTCTCCACCGTGTCGATCGCCTTGCGCACCAGCGGGTCGTCCTCCGCCATCGTCCAGCTGGGGAACACCTCCAGCGCCTCGACCTCCAGGCCCGTGTAGCTTTGCGTGCGGAAGGTGGGCACCTGCACATCGGCTTGGATGGATTCGCGCGTGAGAATGCGCTTGATCTCGGCCAGCGCCTTGGCTTCTGTATCGCCCCCCGTGAGACGCCTGTCGATGTACAGGCGGCAATACTCGGGCACCACGTTGGCGCTTCCGGAGCGGCTCTCGATCTCGGTAACGGCCAGCGTAGCCTGGCCGAGCAGGGCATCGCTGGTGAGCTGAGGCGCCAGCAACTGCAGGCCGAACACAAAGCGGGCCGCTTCATAAATGGCATTGGTGCCCCGTTCCGGCGCCGAGGCGTGACAGCTCCTGCCCTGCACGGCTACTTCTATGGCCAGCCTCCCACGGTGGCCCCGGCTCAGCTGCAAATCGGTGGGCTCTCCCAGCACTACATATGCCGGCCGCAATCCTTCCTGCTCGATGACGTGTCGGATCGCCAGTCCTTCGCAGGGCTCCTCCAGGACTACACAGGCCACGTACACAGGATGGACCAGCTCATGTGCACCCCCGGCCAGAGCGCCAACACCGTGAATCATGGCCGCCAGGCCACCCTTCATGTCTGCAGCACCTCTGCCGTACAGCACGCCGTCCCGGACGACTCCGGCCAGAGGATCGTCGCTCCACAGCCCGCGATCGCCCACGTCCACCGTGTCCATGTGCCCATCAAACAGCACCGCAGGCGCCCCCTCTGGTCCCACACGCCCGATGACATTCCCCATGTCATCCACGCGGATTTGGTCATAGTGGAGGGCCTCCATCTCCTGGACGATACGCTCCGCCAGTGCACCCTCAGAACCAGAGCAGCTCGGGATGGTCACCAGGTCACGGCAAAACGTATCCAGGCGTTCCCGGTCAGGTTGCGGGACAAAAAGTGCCATGCGTAGCTCCTTCAGTGCCTCGGCACCGGTTGCGTTCTCGTGCTGGCGCTAGTAGGCGCCGTTGCCAAACAGGACCGTCGGCACCGTCTTGAGCAGGATGCGCAGGTCCAGAAGGGGAGACCAGTTCTCGATATAGTAAATGTCGAGCAACACCATCTCATCAAAAGTCAGGTCACTCCTGCCACTGACCTGCCAGAGCCCCGTGATGCCTGGAGAAACCTCCAACCGCCTCAAGTGCCAGGGCTCGTACTCTTGGACCTCGGACGGTAGCGGAGGGCGCGGGCCCACCACGCTGAGCTCGCCTCGGAGGACATTCCAAAATTGGGGCATCTCGTCGATGCTAAAGCGACGCAGCACCCTGCCTATACGCGTGCGCCGCGGATCATCCCGGATCTTGAAAATGGGACCATCCGCTTCGTTCTGTGACTTGAGCTCTGCCAGGCGTGCCTCGGCGTCGTTGCTCATGGTGCGGAACTTTAGAAAGGTGAACTGACGCTGGTTCCGCCCAACCCGGGTCTGTTTGAAAATGATCGGGCCGGGCGAATCCAGCCGAATGGCCAGCGCCACCAGCAGAAACAGCGGCGACAGGAGGATCAACGCGAGGACGCTGATGATGATGTCGCTGAGGCGCTTCCAGGCATGCTTCCAGTCCAGCAGCTCGGGTTCACGAACGCCGAGGAGCGGAATGCCGTCCAGGCTGTCCAACACCACTGAGCTGATGGCGATCCGAAAGAGATCGGGCACGATGCGTACCCGCGCTCCGGCCTGTTCCGAGGTCCGCGCCACCTGCAACGTGCGACGATAGTTGGCCGACGGGAGCGCCACGATAACCTGATCGATGCGCTGGGAACGAATCACTTGCTCAAGGTCGCTGGTGTTCCCCAACCCGGGGTAGGGCCCGATGCCCGCATGCACCTTTTCCGGATCATCATCCAAGAACCCAATGATGCGATAGCCCAGCTCGGGACGCGCCATGATGGTGCGCACCACAGACCTGCCGCTCTCGCCCACGCCCACCAGCAGCACACGCACAATGCCCAGGCCCCGCTTGTGGCGCTGGTCGCGGATCACCTTTTCCAGCGTGCGGCTGATGGCCACCAGCAGCAGAGCCGTGATGCCGGTGTATCCGAAAATCAGCCGCGAGTAATAGTTTGGCGTGGCAAAAAACACGATCACGATGACGATGGCGATGCCCAGCACAATGCTGCGGCTGGCGATAAAGAGCTCATCCAGTAAGGAGCGTCCCCTGCGGAGGCGATAGGCACCCTCTACCCACGACACCAGCACCAGGATGGCGGTGAGGCCGGCGATGCTGGGGCCATATACGCGCAGTGGAACCACGTAGGCGGTCTCCACCGAGCGCAGCCACTGGATCTCATAGCGCAGGTAGTAGGCGATCAAAAAGGCCAGGACAAAGAGGATAGCATCCACAAATGGTTTGACATAAAGCCAGCGCGATGGCAGCAGCGCCGATCGTTGCCTGTCAGCCATTGTGCAACACCTCCCTGTATACCTCCGCCGTCTGGCTGGCCGTCTCACTCCAGGGAAAAGCAGCGGCCTGTTGGAGGCCACGCTGGCTCATCTCCTGGCGCCGCCCCGGCTCGGCCATCAGTGCTGCGATTGCGTCGGCCCAGCGCTGCGGATCGTCAGGTGGCAGTGAGAGACCCGCCCGGCCCACAACTTCGGGCAGCGACGAGGTATTGGATACCAGCACGGGGGTTCCACAGGCCATCGCCTCAAGGGGCGTAAAGCCAAAACCCTCATACAGCGAGGGAAAGACAAACAAGTTTGCTGCTCCGTACCAGCTGCTCAGCTCGGACTCGGCCACATAGCCCGCAAAACGGACGTGCTCTGTCACGCCAAGTGCGCGTGCCCGGCTCTCCAGAGACTCGTAGAACCAGCCTTTGCCGCCCACGATCACCAGGGTTGGTACCTCGGGCTGGCGTGCCGCAAGCAGGGACCACGCCTCCAGCAGCAGATTGATGTTCTTGCGCGGCTCGAGGGTGCCCACAAAGAGTACGTACCCCCCGTCGAGTCCGTGGCGGGCGCGGTGGGCCTGCAGGGCAGATGGGGCGGGTAGGGGATTCATCGTGAGGCCCGGGTATACCACACGGACAAGCTCGCCGGGAACGTCCAGCAGCTCCACCACATCGCGCCCGGTGCAGGCCGAATCCACAATCACCCGTGCTGCATGCCGTGCCGTCCAGCGTGTCATGTGCTGGAGATACCTGCGACGTCCCGCTGGGAACAATTCGGGATAGCGCATAAAGGTGAGATCGTGAACCGTAACCACCAGCGGACAGCGGTGCACCATGGGCCCCACGTTGACCATGGCGTGCATCAGATCCACTCTGTCACGATGCAGCGCCCACGGTTGCGCGAGCTGTTCCCACAGGATACGCCGCCAGGCGGCCGTTGTGTCCCAACTGGGCCTCCGTACCATCAGTTCGTCGGAGAGAGCGGGTCCACCACCCTGGTACGCCACGAGGTTCAGATCTGGCGATGCACTGGGGAGATGCAACAGCAACTGATGGATATACCGTGACAGGCCGGCATTGCGATAGCCTGCGTCCTGCGACAGCAGCAGCGCATCGAGTCCGACGGTCAAGCGCGGCTTGGCAGCCGCCACCCGCTCGCTGGTTACCGGAAGAGTGTGCATCTCACTAGAGATTATATCCGCACCACGGGCACCGCCAATTGCCGTACGCCCATGGCACTTGAGTCCCGGGCCATGCCCGGCCAACCAGGCAATCCCAGTCCGTCGCAAGCGTCGCTGGACCGTCTCAGAGCCTCAACTGCAGAACAGCATTCGCGCGGCATCATGATGGGGCGATACGCCCACAGGGACGCGCGCCTGACCAACATCCACATCGCCCCGAGAGGCGCAACGCTCTGATGGTTTAACCCCATCACAGCCCGAGACCCTGCAGATAGGCCCGGTTACGTCGGGCGCTTGCCAATGGCGAGCCCATGGAGGGCAAAACATCCTGCTCAACCACAAGCCAACCCGTGTAGGCGCGGGCCCGCAACTCTGCGAGCAAGGCGGGCAGATCCGCGGCTCCCGTACCCAGCTCGGGAAATACTCCTTGTGCCACCGCCTGGAAATAGTCCCAACCCTGTTTCTGCGCCTTGGCGGCGACCGTCGGGCTCATATCTTTCAAGTGCACGTGCCAGATGCGATCACCATACAGCCGCAGCAGCTCAAGGGGATCGGACCCGCCATACAGTGCGTGCCCCGTGTCGAGGCACAGGCCGAGCAGGGTGGGGTCGGTTCTCGTCAAAAGGGTGTCAATCTCCCAGCCGGTCTCCACATAGCCACCGCAGTGGTGGTGGAACACCGTGCGAATACCGACTCTGTCACGCACCTGGCGAGCGATCTCCATAGCCTGGGCGGCAAAGATGTCCCATTCAGGCTCTGTGAGACTCATGCCGGGGCGGATACGGCCGGCGTTACGGGTGCGTGTCGCCACGGTGCCGTTATCGTCCGCCAGCACCAGCAGGGCGTCCGGTCCTCCCACCGATGCCAGCAGCCAAGCGGTACGCAGAGCCGTGGCCAGCCCGCACTCGCGTGCCGAGGGCTGGGACAGTGCCACAGGGACAAATCCGCCCACCAGGGACAGGCCTCGTCTCGACAGTTCCTCATTGAGGCGCACGGGGTCGCTGGGCAGGAACCCCCAGTCTCCAAGCTCGGTGCCGACATAACCGGCCTCTGCCATCTCGTCCAGCACCCGCGGCCAGGGTGACACCTCACCCTCCAACCCAAACTCTAGCACTCCCCAGGAACAGGGGGCATTGGCCAGCATCAGGGACATGACAACAGTTCCTTTTCGCGGCTACAGATAGTGGCGTTGCAGGCGACGGGCCTGCTCATACCCCTCTCGAGCGCGTTGAACATTCTCGCTGGTAGATACTTCTGCTACCGGCACGTCCCACCAGCTCTCATAGCCTCCTACGCGTTCCTCGCGATCGGTCTCGATCACGATGCACACTGGTCGGCCCTCGATGCTCCGCGCTTGCTCCAGCGCGGCAACCAGGTCGTCACGGGTGGTGGCGCGGATGACGTACGCACCGAGGCTGGCGGCATTGGCAGCATAGTCGATGGGCAAGACCTCACCATGCAGCCCTGCGGCGCCCTCGCGATAGCGGTACTCGGTCCCAAAGCCGCCGCTGCCCACGCTGGCCGAGAGCCCTCCGATGCTGGCAAAGCCGTGGTTGTCCAGCAGAACGATGGTGACCTTGAGCCGCTCTTGCACCATGGTGGCGATTTCGCTGTTCATCATCAGGTACGAGCCATCGCCCAGCATCACATACACCTCGCGTGAGGGGTCCGCCAGTTTGACGCCCATGCCACCGGCGATCTCGTAACCCATGGTCGAGTATCCATACTCCAGGTGATAGCCTTTGGTGTCGCGCGTGCGCCACAGCTTGTGCAGATCACCCGGCAGGCTGCCCGCCGCGCACAGCACCACATCCTCCGGCCTGGTGACGGTGTTCACCACGCCGATTACCTCTCCCTGGCTGATGGGACTGCCATGCTCCAGGTTGTAAATACGCTCCACCTCGCGATCCCACTCCTGGTTCAGCCTGGTGGCCAGGGCGCTATGGCCTTCAGGGGCGCGATAGCCCTGCAGGTGCAGCAGCAGTTCTTCCAGGGTCACCCGCGCATCCCCTACCAGCGGGAGCGCGGCGTGTTTGTAAGCGTCGAATTCGGCCACATTGATGTTGATAAAGCGCACGCCCGGATTCTGGAAGGCCGTCTTGGAAGAGGTAGTAAAGTCGGTGTAGCGTGTGCCTATCCCAATAATCAGGTCGGCATCCCGAGCCATGCGGTTGGCCCCCTCGGTTCCGCTGACGCCCAACGCACCGAGATTGAGGGAAAAATCATAGGGCAGAGATCCCTTGGCCGCCTGAGTTTCTCCCGCTGGGATCCCCGTCTGCTCCATAAATGTGCGCAGCGCCTGCGTCGCCTCCGAGTACTGCACCCCTCCACCGGCGATGATCAGCGGGCGTCGCGACCGCCGTATCCACTCTGCAGCCTGTTGCAGCAGAGCACTGTCAGGGCGATTCCGAGGGATGACCCAGGTGCGTGGCGCAAAGAGCTCCTCGGGATAATCACAGGCCATGGCCTGTACGTCCTGGGGGAGGGCGAGCGTCACCGCGCCCGTGTCGGTGGGACTGGTCAATACGCGCATGGCTTCGGGCAAGGCGGTGATGAGCTGTTCAGGACGGTAGATCCGATCCCAGTAGCGTGACACCGGCTTGAAGCAATCGTTAGCCGACAGGTCCTGGGAGTGCTCCCACTCGATTTGCTGCAGCACCGGCGCCTGAAGTCGCTGAGCGAACAAATCTCCTGGGAGCAGCAGCACAGGAATGCGGTTCACCGTGGCGGTGGCCGCACCGGTGAGCATGTTGGTGGCCCCTGGCCCGATGGACGACGCGCAGGCAAAGGTCTGCAGACGATTCTTGAATTTAGCATAGGCTACGGCGGCATGCACCTGCGCCTGCTCATTGCGTGTCTGATAGTAGCGAAAGGTGCCGGCACTCTGTTCCAAGGCTTGTCCCAGCCCTGCAACGTTACCATGTCCAAAGATGCCCCAGCAGCCCGCAAAGAATGGCTGTTCGTGGCCGTCACGGGCGACGAACTGCTTCTCCAAGAAGGCAATCACCGCCTGTGCCATGGTCAGTCGCCTGGTATTCACTGGACTGCACCTCCCTTGTACTGCTCGTGGCGCTCTCTTGAGGATTATATTGCTGGCGGAGAGGTGACGTCAACGTATGGGCGACGCCTCGCCGAGGGTGGCGCGATAAAAAGCGATGGTCTCGTCGGCGATGCGCGCCTGGGTATAGTGCTCCAGCACGCGGCGTCGGCCGCGCTCGACAAGATTTCGTCGCAACGCTGCGTCCTCTTGCAAGCGCCGGAGCGCGTTGCTCAGGGCGCTGGCATCCCCCTCCGGTACCACCAGGCCCCCCTCGCCGATCACATGGGGAATTTCGCCCGAGTCGGAACCGATGACCGGCGTACCGCAGGCCATCGCCTCTATCAGTACGCGGCCGAATTGCTCCATCCAATTGGGCCGCGTAAGGGACGGGAGCACCAGCACGTCCAGCCCGGCCAGAATGGCGGGCATGTCGCTGGAAGGGACGCGCGGGTGCCACTCCAGACGCTCCGACAGACCATCCTGTTGCGCCTGGGTACGCAGGGTTGGGAGGAGAGGGCCGTCGCCGTACAGGCACAGTCGCCAGTCGCCGGGCAGGCCGCGCAGCGCCTGGAGCAGAACCAGCAGTCCCTTGTCCTCGATAAGGCGGCCCGCGAATCCAATGGTATAGGGACCTTCGCTGACCGCAGGGCGGTCACTGGGTCGAAAGATGTCCGGGTCCACACCAAACTGGGGAATCACCGCGATGGGACGCTGGAATCCCTTGGCACGCAGCACATCGGCGGCCGCGTGGTTGCCGGCGATGGCGCCGTCGCTGGTGCGATAGGCATACTGTTCCATCCATGAAAAAGGGATCGGATAGCGGCGATGGAGGTTCTGCCAGGTAAAAAAGAGCGTGCGTGCGCCATTCCTTTGCGCACTGCGCAACGCAAGGCTGGTTGCCAGGTTATACGGCTCTTCATCCACATGCACCAGGTCCGGTCGCAGGCGCCTGACCAGGCGGCCGAACCAGGGATAAAAGTGCAAGTGATACGATCCGTTCAAGACCATGGGGCTCACCAGCAGGCGGTAGCCGGGCGTTTCACCGGGTTCCAGGCCCAGCCGTTGGGCGCCCTCGCGCCAGTAGGGGGGCACCACAACCGTCAGATCGACATCTGGTGCGATGGCCATCGCGGCTAGCTTGCTGCGATAGGTGCCTACCACCAGTGCTTTGGAGAGCATCAGGATGCGCATCATCCACTCCACACAGGCTGTGCAGGCATTCTAGCCTGGCAACGGGCACTGGCAAGCGCGCCAGCCATTGACAGCGAGAGCGCCCACGCCTATGCTCCAGCCTGGGGGCGGTGGCGGAAAGGCAGACGCTGCGGACTTAAAATCCGCTGGCCGCAAGGCCGTGAGGGTTCGATCCCCTCCCGCCCCATGGGCCGATCTCCAACTCTCCGGCCGGGATGGGGGATTTCGGCCGATTGGCTTGTCTGGCTGCGGTTTGGGCACACCTCGATTCGGGCGCGACACCAGTGGAGGCGACGGCGCGATGATCAATGTGGGGTATGTTGGTTGTGGCTTTATGGCCCAAAAGGTGCACTTGCCGAACCTGACGGCCATCCCTGATTGCCGCGTCCTGGCATTGGCCGAGCTGCGGCAGGACCTCGGTCGCAAGGTACAGGCGCGCTTTGGCATCGAGCGGCTCTATGCTGACCACACAAGCATGTTGGCAGACCCTGACCTGGACGCCATCGCCGTATCGGCGGCCTTTGGCGTGCAGGGGCAGATCGCCCGCGACGCACTGCTGGCCGGCAAAGATGTCTTTATGGAAAAACCCATGGCCATCTCGCTGGAGCAGGCAGACGCTATTTTGGAGGCGGAGCGGGCCTCTGGCCGCCGGTTGATGGTCGGTTACATGAAGCGCTATGATGCCGGGAACGAGCTGGTCAAGGCAACCCTCGATGCCTGGCGCTCGAGCGGTGAACAGGGGCCGCTGACTCTGGCGCGCAACCATGGTTTTTGTGGCAACTGGACCGCCGGTCTGGACACGCCCATGGATACTTCGGAGGAACCCATGCCGGTTGCGCCAGTGGTCGGACCGGCGTGGCTGCCCGCGGAATACCTCTCCGCCTATATCGGCTATCTTCAGCAGTACACCCACAACATCAACCTGTTGCGCTGGCTGCTCGATGCCGGTGATGAGGTCACCATCAAGGCCGTCGACCTCAACGCCGATGGCTACACGGGAGTGGTGGTGTTTGACATGGCCGGCGTGCGGGCCGTGCTCGAGACCGGTCGGCTGTCTCATTATCGCTGGGATGAGCACACCCAGGTGTACTTTCAGGATGGCTGGCTGCACACCTGGGCCCCGCCGTTGCTGCTGCGCCAGGTGCCAGCAGAGGTCGAGATCTATCGCGCCGGCGGGCAACAGACGACCACCCGGGCCATTCCTCAAGATGCCTGGTCGTGGGCGTACCGACGGGAGATGGACCACTTTGTTTCCAGCGTGGCCTCGGGGGAGCCATTCCGTTCGCCTGCGCAGGATACGCGAACGGATGTCCGTCTGTTCGAAGAGATCTATCGTGCCTGGCTGGAACAAAGGGGCATTCTATAGTCTAGGCGCTTGGCCGGAGGCACGGGCATGAGGGCCTTGGGCATCGCGGTTCGCAGCGTGCCGAGGTTCGGCTCGAATGCCGGCAGTTCTCGTGACCTGTTTGCTTGGTTCCAGCGGATGAGACTGTTCGCCGAGTCGCACGCATCGGGATACCGTGGTGCCGTCCTGAATGCGGCGGTCAGCTCGAGCTGGTTCAACATTGCAGCGCTCGGTGCCTCTGCCCAGGGAGGTGTACCGGAAAGGAGAGTGGCATGGCCCGTGGTGCTTTTTCATGGCAAGAGATTACGACCCAGGGCGCTTCATGGCAGGGAGCTCTGACGGCGGTCGCCGCCCGGGAGGCGACTCTGCGTCCATGGTTGAGCCAGGCCGAGCGTCGTGGGTTGATCTTTATCGGTTGCGGTTCCACGCACTATCTGGCCCAGTTCGCCGCTGCATGGTTCCAAGAGATCACCGGTTGGCGTTGCCGAGGCTTGCCATCCTCGGAACTGTTGCTGCAGCCCGAGGCATGGCTTACTCCCGGCGAACGCCCCGCCATCGTAGCCCTGTCGCGCAGTGGTGACACCAGCGAGACGATCATGGCGGCCGAGACGATGGCCAGCCAGGGCTCTCCCCTGCTGACCATCAGCTGCTATGAAGATACCGGGCTGGCCCGTATCTCGGACGTCATGGTGGCTATTCCCGAGGGGCGGGAGCAGAGTTTCGCGCAGACGCGTTCCTTTGCAGGCATGCTGGTGGGCGTGCAGGCCCTGGGGGCTTTGGCGGCGGGCAACCTCGCCCTCTTGCATGCCCTGCAGGCTCTGCCCGGCCTTGCCCGGCAGACCATCCAGGACGCCCAGGCTCTCGCTACCCGCTACGGGCCGGACGAAACCATTCAACGCATCACCTATCTTGGCTCGGGCGCCCTGTACGGCCTGTCCAACGAGGCGACGGTAAAAATGAAGGAGATGTCACTCTCCATCGCCGAAGGCTATCACTTTATGGAGTTTCGACACGGGCCCATGTCACTGGTCGATCAGGCCCATCTGATCGTGGGTCTGCTCTCGGACCGCATGCGGGATTATGAAGTGGCGGTGCTGCGTGACCTCAAGAGCCGGGGGGCTCGGGTTCTGGCTGTCGCCTCCAACGATGCGGGTCTGCAGGGGGTGGCCGATGATTGCCTTGTGGTGGGACCCACGCTGCCAGAGGACGCCCGGCCTGTGCTCTTTCTGCCCTTGGTGCAGCTGTTGGCCTACCACCGCAGCATGGGCCGCGGGTTGGATCCGGACCGCCCCCGCAACGTTGTGATGGCCATACGCCTCTCGGGTACGGGGATGGCCTCCGATGTCTGATCGGCCGTACGATCTGCTTGTTGTCGGCGAGCTGAACGCGGACATCCTGGTCGGGGCGGATGCAGTTCCGGTCTTTGGGCAGTTTGAAAAGATCGTAGACCAGGTAGTGGTCACCGGTGGTGGCTCGGCCGGTATCTTTGCCGCCGCTGCCTCACGTCTGGGCCTCAATGTGCTCTATGCCAGCGTCGTCGGCGATGACCTGTTTGGGCACATGTTGCTGGATGTGATGCGCGAGGCCGGAGTGGACGTGCGTCATGTGGTGGTGGATCCGAAAGTGTCCACTGGCGTGACGGTGCACCTGCTCACCCCGGATGGAGATCGTGCCATGCTGACCGATCTGGGCTCCATCACCGCTATCACCAGCAGGGTGATCGATCCAGCCTGGTACAGCTCTGTGCGGCATCTGCATCTGGTGAGCCCCTTTCTCCTCTCGGGACTGCGGCCCGCCATGCCCGACATGATTGCCCAGGCGCACCGGCAAGGAGTGACCGTGTCACTGGACACCAACTGGGACCCTGCCGAGCGTTGGGACGTGGCGGATCTGATTTCTGAGGTGGACCTGCTCATGCCCAACGAGGCGGAACTGTGCGCCTTGACGGGCCACGATGAGGTGGACGAGGCCCTGATCGAAATGTGTACGCGGGTGCCGGTGGTGGCACTCAAACGCGGGAGCCGGGGGGCCACCGGGGCACAGGGCAACGAGCGCGTCATTACGCCTGCTTTTCAGGTCAAGACAGTGGATGGTACCGGCGCGGGAGACACCTTTGACGCCGGATTCCTCGCTGCCTGGCTGCGAGGCGCCACCTTGCAGCAGGCACTGGTAGCAGGCGCCGCGGCTGGGGCGCTCAACACCATCAGCCGCGGCGGGTTTGGAGATCATCTGAGTTGGCAGGCTGTGCTTGCCTTGGTTGAGGCCCAGTCACCAGCCTTGTATGGTTCACTGGCAGTGCTTGGCCCCGTCAGGTAACGGCCCTGTTGCCGTTCTGCAGGGCTATCGGCCGCTCTGAAAGCCACCTTTTTCCACGGCTTCCATAAGGCCTCTCATATATCCCACGGCGAAAAAGCGGCCCCACAGACTGTAACCGGGCCGGTCGTTGGGCTCTCCCTCCAGCGCCGGCACATGGTCCGGTCGGATGGGTCCCTCAAATCCGGCACGATAGTAGGCCTGCATCGCGCGGTACATATCCGTGTCGCCGTCGTCGTGGAACATCTCGGTAAAGTGTTCCGCTGTGCCCCGCAAATTGCGAAAATGGGCGAAAAAGAGCTTCTTTTGGCCGGCAAAACGGGCGATCTCTGCCTCGAGGTCGGCTCCCATCTCGGCAAAACAGCCCTGACAAAAGGTGATGCCATTGTTGGGACTGGGCAACAGGTCGATCACGCGCTGAAAAGCGTCGGGGTTTGTAAGGATTCGGCTGATCCCAGCGATGGGGGAGAGCGGCGGATCGTCAGGATGGATCGCCAGCTGCACACCGGCCTCTTCGGCAACGGGCACTGCGGCCTTTAAAAAGTACTCCAGCGACTCCCACAGGCGCTCCTCTGACACCGTGCCCGCCCAGGTGAGCGGCGCATTCTTCATCAGAGAGTGGTCATAGCTGGTAGCCAGCGCATCTCCACGCACGCGCGTGGTGAATGACGTGCGCAACCAGGAGAGCACGGGCATCCAGTTGTAACACATGATGGGGATTCCAGCCGCGCCGATGTTGCGCAGCGACTGGCACCACAGATCGATCGCCTCGTCGCGACCGGGAAGACCCAGCTTGATCACATCCGGGGGTTGCTGGCTTTCCACCACGGTCCACTTGAGTCCGGCATTTTCGATGCGGCTGCGCTGCGTGATGAGCTCGCGATAGCCCCACACTGGAAGCTTGCCGGCCTCACCCTTGAGCGTGGTCACGATGTCGGTGCAGCCTATCTGGCGCGCCACCTTCAGATAGCCCTCGGTGATGTCCGGCAGAACGATGCCGATGCGCATGCGACCTCCTTGTTCTAGCTCCACAGTCTGTCGTGAGAATCC
>JAAYED010000043.1 GCA_012728955.1 Chloroflexota bacterium | reverse complement strand
CTGCCGCCTCGGCGGACGCTGCCGCCATCAAGCCGCGGCAGGTGCGCCTGGGGCTGGCCCACACCCGCTTTGGTGCGCAGCTGGCCGCCCGCATGGCGCCCTCCAGCCCGGGTTATCGCATCGTCGCCGAGCCCGAGGCGCGCTTTTTGGCGGACCTGCCGCTGGAAGAGCTCCCCCTGCACCCCGAGGCCGTTCGCCGGCTGCAGTTGTTTGGCATCCGTACCATGGGCGGGCTGGCAGAGCTCCCCGCCGCCGCCGCGATGGAGCAGCTGGGCCCCGAAAGCCTGCTGGCCTGGCAGTGGGCCAGCGGGCAGGACGCCCGCCCGGTGGTGGCGCGCCGCTGCCAGACCTTTTCAAGCACCCATTTCTTCGAAGACCTCGAGACGCGTCAGGAGGCCCTGCTGGAGCAGGCCGCCCGCCTGGCGGAGCGCGCCCTGGCCGATTTGCCCGTCTCTCGCCCGGCCTGGGCCATCCGGCGGGTTACCGTGCAGCTGCGCCTGGCCTCGGGCGAGAGCTGGCAGCGCGAGGGCTGGCTGGGAGATTCCCCCGGGCAGGAGACGCTGCGCGCCCTGCTGGGGCGGCTGCTGGCGCAAGTGCTGTCTGCCGGCGGGGGCGCGTCCGCCGCGGGGGCGGACGAGGCGACGGATGGGGATGCGGTGGGCGTCGCCGAGATGACCGTCTCGCTGCTGGGGCTGGAGCCCGCCCTGGGGCGGCAACTGCTGCTGTTCGAGGCGCAAGAGACCGATCGCCAGTGGCAGCAGATCCTCTCGGTGCTCACCCGCAAGCATGCCGCCCGGCTGGTGCGCGCCGAGCTGGTGGATCCCGAGGCGGCCATCCTGCCGGAGCGCTATGCCTATCGGGTGTTGCAGCCATGAGCCCCCTCTGGGCGCAGCCCGCTTTTGTGCCGGTGGTGTGTACCGGCGGCCGGCCGGTGTCCTTCCGCTGGGAGCAGCACCCCCACCAGGTCACCCGTATCAGCCGACACTGGCGCGTGCATCTGGATTGGTGGACGGCCACCGAGCTCTGGCGCGATTACTGGGAGCTGGCCACCGATACCGGCTTGCTCTGCGTGTTGTATTGCGATCTGCTCACCGAAGAGTGGTTCATGGAGCGGGTGTACGCCTGATGGACGCCTATGTAGAGCTGCACGCGCACAGCTGTTTCTCGCTGCTGGACGGGGCCGCCACCTGCGCCGCCCTGCTGGATGGCGCCCGCGATCTGGGCATGCCGGCCATGGGCCTCACCGATCACAGCGGGCTGTACGCCGCCGTCGAGTTTGCCCTGGCGGCGCGCGAGCGGGCCATCCACCCCGTCATCGGCGCCGAGCTGACGCTGGAGGACGAGCGCCACCTGGTGCTGCTGGCCGAGAGCGACGCGGGCTATCGCAATCTCAGCCGGCTGATCTCGCGGGCGCAGCTGGAGGGAACCAAGGCCCGGGCCCGGCTGGCCTGGCGCCACCTGGAGGGCTGCACCGAGGGGCTCATCGCGCTGACGGGCTGCCGGCAGGGGGCGCTGGCGGCGCGCATCCTGGCGGGCGATCGCGAGGGGGCAGCCCGCACCCTGGCGCAGCTGCAAGAGCTCTTTCCCGGGCGCCTGTACGTCGAGCTGCAGAACCACCTGCGCCCCGATGACGAGGCGCTGATGGGCGCCCTGGCGGATATGGCCCGGGCCGCTCGCCTGCCGCTGGTGGCCACCAACAACGTGCACTATGTGCGGCGCGAGGGGCATCGGCTGCAGAACGTGCTCACCGCCATCCGCCACAACCTGCCGCTGCGGGCCTGCCGCAACCTGCTCTATCCCAACTCGGAGCTGTATCTCAAATCGGGCCAGGAGATGGCCGCCCTCTTTGCCGATTATCCCGAGGCGCTGGTCACCACCGGCGAGATCGCCTCCCGCTGCCAGGTATCGCTGGACTTTCGCATCCAGGCCATCCCGCCGGTGCCCGAAACCCAGGGCACCCCCGATGAGCAGCTGGCCTCGCTGTGCGCCGCCGGCCTGCTCACCCGCTACCCGCAGGACGACATCGCCGCCTGGGCCCAGCTGGCTCACGAGCTGGAAGTGATCAGCGGCACCAAGCTGGCGGGCTACTTCATGCTGGTGTGGGATATTGTGCGCTGGGCCCAGGAGCAGGGCATTCAGGTGCGCGGCCGTGGCTCGGCGGCCAACTCGATCGTGGCCTATCTGCTCGGCATCACCAATGTGGATCCCCTGGCCAACAACCTGCTTTTTGAGCGCTTTCTCTCTCCCGAGGCGCGCGTCATGCCCGATATCGACCTGGACTTTTGCTCCCGCCGCCGCGAGGAGGTCATCCAGTACGTCTATGACAAGTATGGCGAGGACCACGTGGGCATGGTGTGCAACTATGTCACCTATCGCTCTCGCTCGGCCGTGCGCGATGTGGGCAAGGCGCTGGATCTTCCGCAGGAGATAATCGACCGCCTGGCCAAGAGCAAGGGGCGCTGGGGCATGCCTGCCGAGGATCTGACGCACTGGCAGGTGGATCCTGCCCTGTGGGACCTGTTTGTGACCCTGTGTGAAGAGATCCGGGGCTATCCGCGGCACCTGAGCATCCACGTGGGGGGCATGTGCATCACCGCCGCGCCGCTCACCGAGATCGTGCCGCTGGAGCGGGCCACCATGCCCGGGCGGGTGGTGATTCAGTGGAACAAGGACAATGTGGAGGATGCCGGCCTGATCAAGATCGACCTGCTTTCGCTGCGCACCCTCTCGGCCATCGATGAGACCCTGCGGCTGATCAACGAGTTTGAGGGCCACGATATCGACCTGGACACCCTGCCGCTGGATGACCCCTGGGTGTACGAGACGCTGCGCCGCGCCGATACCGTCACCACCTTTCAGGTCGAATCGCGGGCGCAGCAGCAGGCGCTGGTGCAGATGCGCCCCGAGGTGTTCAACGATCTGGCCATCGAGGTGGCCCTCATCCGCCCCGGCCCCCTGCAGGGCAATATGGTGCACCCCTTTTTCCGGCGCCGCCAGGGGGTGGAGCCGGTCGAGTACATGCACCCCATGCTGGAGCCGATTCTGGCCGAGACGCTGGGGGTGGTGGTGTTTCAGGAGCAGGTGATTCGGGTAGCGATGGCCATGGGGGGCTTTTCCGCCGGTGAGGCCGACATGCTGCGCCGGGCCATGTCGCGCCATCGGGCGGAGGAAGAGATGGCCGCCTTTCGGGAGCGCTTTGTGCGCGGCGCCATGGCGCAGCACGTCGATGCCGCCGCCGCCGAGGTCATGTTTAACCAGCTGGCGGGCTTTGCCTCTTATGGGTTTTGCAAGTCGCACGCGGCGGCCTTTGCCAAAACCGCCTATGACACCCTTTGGCTGCGCACCTACTATCCCGCCGCCTGGTACTGTGGCGTGCTCAATAACGAGCCCATGGGCTTTTACCAGCCCGATGTGGTGGTGAACGACGCCCGCCGCCACGGCGTGCGTATCCTGCCGGTGCACGTCAACCACAGCCTGGCCCTCTGCACGTTGGAGGAGCAGCCTCTGGAGCCCGATCAGGTGGTGGCACCCCTGGCGCTGCGGCTGGGGTTCGAGTTCATCGCCGGGCTGGGCGAGGAGGGTGCCCGGGCGGTGGAGGCCGCCCGCCCCGCCTGGGGCTACAGCAGCCTGGACGATTTCTGCCGGCGCACCCGCCTGCCGCGCAAGCTGGTGGAGCGCCTCATCCTGGCGCGGGCCATGGCGGATTGGGAGTCACGCTACACCGAGGGGCGCCGCGGGCTGCTGTGGGCCCTGGGCAAGCTGCGCTATCGGGAGGATGCCCTGCCGCTGCCCGCCGCCCCCGACGACGTCTCGCTCGAGCCGATGACCATGGCCGAGGAGCTGATGTTCGAGTATGGTGCCACCGGCGTCTCGGCCGAGGGGCACATGATGGAGCTCTTTCGCGAGCAGGCCGAGCGGGCCGGCTTTCTCACCAGCCGCGAGCTGGACGAGGCCCGCGATGGTGAGCGCATGCGCATCGCCGGGCAGGTGGTGGTGCGGCAGCAGCCGCCCACCGCCAAGGGCTTTGCCTTTTTCACGCTGGAGGACGAGTGGGCACTGATGAACGTGATCGTGCGGCCGCAGGTGTTTCGTGCGCTGCGGCCCGTATGGGTCAAGGCCAACATTGTGGGCGTGGAGGGGCTCATCGAGCGCGCCCGCGGGCAGATCAACCTGATGGCCGAGCGCGCCTGGTTGATCGCCTGACGGCGCCGCCACGGCCCTGCGGGCCGCCCCCCGGCCTTGCGCCAGCCGGCTGCCTGCCGCGCCGCCGCTGCCTGCACCTGCCTGCCGCGCCGGCTGCGCTGCCCGGGCGGAGGCTCTGCCAGCGCTGGGCACCGGCTGCCGCCCCTGAACCTGTCCCCTCGCTGAGGGCTGCTGCCTGGATCGCGCCGCTGCCTGCACCTGCCTGCCGCGCCGGCGGCGCTGCCCGGGCGGAGGCTCTGCCAGCGCTGGGCACCGGCTGCCGCCCCCGAACCTGTCCCCACGCTGAGGGCTGCTCTGCGGGTGCCTGAACCCGCCTGCCCTGTAAGAAGATGCGCCGCGGGGAGTGCGCCAGCTGCTCGCCCACGGGAGGCCGCCCCCTGTGCCGGCGCCCAGCGCGCCCGTTGGCAAAAGCCAGAGAGGGGCGCGCTCGGCGCCCCTCTCGTTTCCTCCAGCCCGAACCGCTCCTACCAGCGGTCGTAATGCACCAGCACCTCCAACGGGCGCCGCTGCTTGGGACGCGGGCCCTCTGCCGGGTAACCCAGCGGCGTAAACACCACCGGCTCGACCACCTCGGGCAGGCCCAGCACCTCCCGTGCCGCCTGCACGTCAAAGGCGCCTATCCAGCAGGTGCCCAGCCCCTCGTTGGTGGCCGCCAGCGTCAGATGATCCATGGCGATGGCTACGTCCACATCGGCGTACACCTTGCCGTCGCGCCGTACCCAGGCCTTGTCGGGTTGGGTGCAGGCGCAGATCACCAGGGGCGCCTGGGTGAACCAGGCGTTGCCATAGATGCGCTTGAGCTCTGCCTCGCGCCCCTCGGTGCGCACCACAATCAGCTGAAAGGGCTGCCGGTTGGCGGCGGTGGGCGCCAGGCGGGCCGCCTCGAGCACGCGCCCCAGCACCTCCTCGGGCACGGGGGTCGCCTTGTAGGCACGCACGCTGAAACGCTGTCGAATCAGATCTGTGAACTCCATCGGTTCCCTCCGTCTCGATCGAGGTGGCCGTGCCCCGGCGGCCGGCGCACGGCGGCTTACGGTAAACAGGCGATGGCCCAGCCGACGCCCAGCTCCTGCAGGCGGGCCGCCTGGGGGATGCCGGTTTCCCGGTCCCAACCCATCATCTCGTAGAACAACTGCACGGCCTCGCGCAGCTCTTCGCGGTCGATGCCGCCCTGGGCCAGGGCGCCGCCGCGGGTGGGGCCGTAACTGCGCTCGGGCAGGTGATCGTCATCCAGGCCCCAGCCCTCCCGCACATTGAACAGGCGCGCCAGGGTGGCCGCCCGCTCCCCCACCTGCAGCAACTCGTACTCGCCACAATCCCAGCCGGTGGCAGCATTGATCATATCTGCCAGCTCCCGGGCGGTCCACCCGGGAAAGGTGCACATGGTGACGCAGTTGGGCACCAGCGACGAGATGTGGTTCATCTTGGCGGCGTGCACCTTTTCAGGCCCCAAGTCCTCCAGCGGCACGGCGCTCAGCACCCCCAGGCCCTCCATGCCGCGCATGCCCCGCAGCGCGATGCGCAGCAGGCCATCCTCGTTGGCGTTGATCAGCCCGGTGTCGTGCAGCGAATGGCAGTGGTCGGCGCCGGTGGGCGAGACGGCATAGCCGATGGCCATGCCCCGCTTCAGGCGCGGCTCGTGCATGGGAAAGGCCTGTCCCTTGGTGTGCATGGCGATCATGGGCGCGTCGCCCCCCAGCCTCCGGGCCACCGTGGCTAGGTCGTCGGCCAGCAGATCGCCCAGCCCCTCGCGGTGGGCGATCTTGTCGATCATCTGCAGCATGGCCTCTCCGTTGCCAAAGCGCAGGTCGATCCCTGCGGTATCCTCCAGCGTGAGCAGACCCTTTTCAAAGGCCTCCATGGCCAGGGCGATGGTCACGCCGGTGCCGATGGTATCCAGCGAGTGGGCGTTACAGAGCATGTGCCCCCGTGATACCTGATTGAGGTCGCTCACGCCGCAAGTGGAACCCAGGGCGCCCAGCGTCTCGTACTCGGGTCCGCCATAATCCGAGTCGAACCCCTCGGTGCGCACCACCTTTTTGCAGCGCACGGCGCAGGCGGTGCAGGCCTCCATGCCGGCGCCGAGCTTGTTCACGATAAAGCTCAGGTCGTGCACGCCCTCCCACTCACCATCGCGAAAGTTGTGCACAGGCAGGTTGCCCTGCAGCAGGCCATCGGTGAGGTCTGCGCCACCGGTGCCCACCTGGTGCAGCGCAGCCACCCGGCTGCCGTTGCGCACCGCCTCGGCGCACTCGCGGGCCATGGCGCGGATGCGCTCGGCGTCCACCCCGTCGAGGTTGAGGCTGCCGTGGGCCACCACCGCCTTGAGCCGCTTGGAGCCCATCACGGCGCCCAGGCCGCAGCGCCCCGCCGCATCCCTGGTCTCGTTCATGATGCAGGCATAGCGCACCAGATTTTCGCCCGCCGGGCCGATCAGCGCGGCCCCCAGCCGCCGCTCACCCAGGGCCTCGCGCAGGCCCTCCAGCGTCGCCTTGGTGCTGTGGCCCCACCAGGGCGTGGCGTCGCGGATCTCCACCTGGCCGTCGTGCACCCACAGATACACCGGCGTCGCAGAGACCCCCTCCACGATCAGCGCGTCCAGACCGGCCCGCTTGAACTGAAAGGGGAAATCTCCGCCCGATTCGCCGGCGCCAAACCCCCCCGTGAGGGGCGACTTGGCGCCCACGGCGTTGCGGCTGGCTCCGCTGACGGCCAGGCCAGTGAGCACGCCCGGCGCCCAAATCAGCTTGTTCTGCGGGCCCAATGGATCGGCGCCGCGGGGCACCTCTCGCAGCAGCACATCGGCGATCACATTCCAGCCGCCCATGTAGCGGCGCAGGTAGAGCACCCCCGGTTGCTCATAGGTGATCTTGCCTGTGCTGAGGTCGACGCGCGCCATGCGGTCATGAAAGGAACGGACCATGGTTCACCCCCCCGAATGAAATCCATCGCACAGGTAAGTGTAGCCCAAGCGGGGGCAACGCGCCAGCGGGCTGCTGCGGGCGGGGGGAAGGGGTGCCCTGGCGGATCCCGGGGGCTGTCGCGAGGGCGTTAGAGTGGGAGGCCCTGGCGCAGCGCCTTGGGGCGGATGGCACGGGCTCCACGGCGCTGGCAGGCCCACCGCGTGGCCGCCGCGCTGCCCCGTGCCCTGCAGAGCCCGTGCGTGCTCGGAGCACTCCGCCCGCTGCCGGGACGCCAGGCCCCCTGCGGCCCCTCGCCCTACAGCGCCGCCAGCCGCGCCGCGCAACGTGCCGCACGGGGAGGACGACCACCTGCCCACACCGCGCCGCGCTGCCCCGTGCTCTGCGGGGCGTCAGGCCCCCTGCGGGCCCTCGCCGTACAGCGCCGCCAGCCGCGCCGCCGAGGCCCGCAGCGTTTCCCGCAGGTACAACGGCGCCAGCACCTCCACCTGCGGCCCCCAGCTCTGAATCCAGGGCAGCATCTCGATGGGGTTGGTCACGCGCACCTGCAGCGTGCAGCCCCCATCGGGCGTGCAGCTCAGCACCTGCGAGGGGTGCCACACCGTCTCCTGCACCCGCCGGCTGGCCGCCGCCGCAAAGCGCAGCTCCACCGTCTCCTCCGGCCCGCCGTACATCACGCCCCAGGCGCTGCGCAGCAGCTCCGGCCCGCTGAATTCTTCCGGGATCTCAAAGGGCGTGGAGGTCAGTCGCGCCTCGAGGATGCGCTCGATGCGAAAGGTGTTGACCTTGTTGAACCAGCTGGCCCAGCCGATGACGTAAAACCCGCGGGATTCGCCCGAGGCCTCGATAAAATAGGGTCGCAGGCGATAACCGTGCACGTTCTGGCTGCCGATGGACTGGTAACGGATCTCGACCTCGCGGCGGCTGGCCCAGCCATCGGCCAGCGTGGTGAGGATCGGCGCCAGGTCGCGCCCCTGGGCCTGCTGGGCCATCTCGCGGATGGTATCGTGCACGTGGCCGCTGATCGATTCCGGCAGGATCTGCGCCAGCTTGGAGAGGGCGGTCAGCACCGGCTGGCTGTAGGCATCGGCCTGGCGCGCCAGCAACCGCCCCGCCAGATACAGCGCGATGGCGTCGTCCAGCGAGAGCCGGATGGGAGGCAGATAGCCCCCCTTGATGATGCTGTAGCGCGGCGGGTCCCCCATGGCCGTGAGGGGCACCCCCATGGTGGATTCAAAGGTGCGCAGGTCCCGCTGGATGGTGCGCTTGGTGACATGGCAGATCTCGGCCAGCTCGCTGACCGTCATGCCGTTGGGATTGCGGTACAACAGGTGGCTGAGCGCGCTCAGCCGTCCGGCCTTGTTCTGGATGCGATCCGACATGGGCTGCCTTTCTGGATGGTGGCCCGGCGCTCTGCGACGACTCGGCTCTCTCAGGACTCCCGGCGCTTTTGCGCCACCAGCGTGAGCACCGTGCCCCGATCCAACCAGCCAGACACCAGGCTTTCCACAAACCCCACCGGCAGGGCCGCCAGCAGCGCCACGCCCTGCAGTACCAGGGAGAGCATGCCGGCGCTGCCCGGCTGCCGCAGGCTGAGCCGCTCGTACAGCGGGTTGGGCTCGTGCGAATCGGTCAGGGCGTTCACCACGCTGTGGGCAAAGATAAAGGTGCCCTGCTCCAGCGCCATGGTGCTGAAACGGAGCACGTCATAGTGGGGCGTCAGCAGCCGCTCCAGCGGCCGCCGGCTGAGATGCTGGCGGTGTACCGGCACGCTCATGGCGAACCAGTGCCGGCCGAACCAGCGGCGCTGGGTGCTGTCAAAGTTGGGCACCGCGATGGTCAGCAGGCCCCCGGGCTTGAGCAGGCGCGTTGCCAGGGCCACCGTGGCCGCCGGATCGCTCATGTGCTCCAGCGAGTGCCACATCACCACCAGGTCAAAGGAGCCGTCCTCCAGCGCCTCGACCTCTTGCGGGGAGAGCAGCAGCTTGTAGGCCGTGGCGGAGGGATCTACAAACTCGGGGCGCTCCAGCCCCCAGCAGTCCCAGCCCTCCTGGTTGAGGCCCACCAGCAGATTGCCCCGGCCGCAGCCGATATCCAGCACCCGTGGGCGCCCGCTGCTGGCGGGCAGATGGGCCCTTGCGATGCGGGTGAGCATGCGGGCGCGGTTGCGCATGGCCATCACCCGCAGCTTTTCGATCAGCGTCACCGAACGACGCTTGGGCGGTCCATAGTATTGGGTGGTGTACAGCGCGCCCAGCTCTTCATCGCTCAGCAGGGGGCGGCTGCGAACCGCGTCGCAACTCTGGCAGCGCTCGATCCAATGCTCGCGATCAGGGTCCCGCGGAATACGCACCGACAGCAGTCGCTCAAACTGCTGCCCTCCGCAGATAAAGCACGCCGGTGCAGAGCCGTCACCACGCACTGTCTGATCCATCAGGGCCTCCGAAATAGATGCTCACGCCCAGTGTCGGCTGACAGGCCCTCGCCTGCACCGCCCGCCCAGTATACACGCATTGATTTCCTGCAGGAACCCGCCCGTCCCACCAGCGCATCCGCTCAGGGCGCGGTCACCTGGATTTGCCCCAGCAGCACGTGGTCGGCGCTGGCGCCATCGGGCTGGGAGACGGGTACCCGCAGGCCGCTGGCCCGATCGTACATCCCTGCGATCAGCGTATAGCCGCCGGGACCCGCATCGGCCGGCACCAGCAGGGCGCGACAATCCTGCACCGCCGTGCCGGGCGACACCGTCGAGAGAGGCGCCAGGCCGTTCTGGGGATCGCCATCGGCCTGGGCCATCAGCGTCCCATCGGGGCCCAGCAGCTGCACAAAGACGGTGGTCTCCGGAGGCAGGGCGGCCGTCACCCCCCAGGCCAGGCCCACGCTGAGCACGTCGCCGGGGCGCGCATTGCGGGGCACCGGCATGGCCGCCAGGCTCACCCCGTTAGTCAGCTCGGCGCGGGGTGTGGGATCCACCACCGCGCAGGGGGGCGCATAGCGCGCAAGGCGGGTGGGGCCCTGCTCCTGCGCCAGCACCCGCACCGCATGCTGCTCCAGCCACCAGCCTGCCTGGTTGGAGGGGTGCTGCAGGGGCTGCTGATAGCTCACCAGCCACAGGCTGGGATGCTTTTCCAGGAGGCCGCTCATCTCCCCAGCCACGTTCTCATCGGTGTACCAGCCCAGCTGCCAGCGCGCCCGCACGCCGGGAGCGTACAGCCGCAGGGTACCCTCCTGCCAGATATAGCTGACCACCACCGCATCGCGGGGGCGCGCATAGGCCGCCAGCGTTTCGGCCAGGGGCCGCAGATCCTCCTCCGGTGGGGCGGGAGCGGCATAGGCCCCGGGCAGGCAGAGGGCCCAGCCCGCCGCCAGGGCCAGGAGCAGAGGCAGGGTGCGACGGGGCCAGCGGGCCAGCCCCGCCCCCGCCAGCACGCACAGCGCCGGCACTGCAAAGAGCAAAAAGCGCGCGATGACGATGGTGGCCCACAGCTGCACCAGGATCCCCGCCAGCACCGGCACCACGGCCACAGCCAGCATCAGTTGCGCCTCGGGTCGGGCCTGTTTGTGGCGCAGGGCCGCCCACAGCGCCAGTGCCCCGGCGGCGGCACAGGCCCCCACCGCCAGCCATGCGGGCCGTGCGGGCGGATTCGGCCCGCCCACCAAGCGCAGGGCCATCTGGCTCAGGTAGCGGCCCACCGCCAGGGGATCGCTCTCCAAGGGGATGGCCAGCGCGCCGCCATAGGCCGTCTGCCAGGTGGCCCGGGCCCAGGGCGCCACCAGCGCCAGTATGGCCAGCTGAGCCAGACCAAAGGGGGCCAGCCGCCCCAGGGCCGCCCACAGGCGCGGCCGCCGCAGCTCCCGCCACTCTTGCGCCACCCGGGCCAGCAGCCACAGGCCTTCAGCCAGCTGCACCAGCAGGACGTAATAGTGCGCACCCAGGGCCAGCCCGCTGGCGGCCACATAGCCGCACCACAGCGCCAGGCGCTCCCCCCAGGGGCGCGCCCGGGCAGCCTTCCCCGTCACCGTGCCCAGCAGGGTAAGCGCCGTCCAGGACCAGAGGGTCACCCAGGGATAGCCCTTGGCCTCACGACTGTAATAGATGGCCGCCGGTGCGCAGGCCAGCAGCAGGGCCGCCAGCAAACCCGCCCGGGGGCCCCCCAGCCGACGCCCCCAGTAAAAGGCGATGGGCACCGTGAGTACCCCGCATACCACCGAGAGCAGCCGGAGGTTGCGCGCCGTGGGGCCCAGCAGGCGCAGCCAGAGCCCCAGCGCCAGCCGGTGCACCGGCGGATTGGTGTCATTGGTGAGGCGCGACATCTCCAGGATGCGCTGCGGGCTCTGCAGCGCAAAGTAGGCGTTGTTGCCCTCGTCCCACCAGAGGGCGTGCCGCTCCAGCTGCCACAGGCGCAGCCCGGTGGCCAGCAGCAGGATGGCCGCCAGCAGCAGCCAGGGGCGCAGCCGGACCCACAGGCTGGCGGGGGCGGACGACTGCTCGGCGCCCGGTGCCGCCGGTGCTGCTGCTTCCGGCAGGTTGTCGGCACGCAGTGGGGTGGTCATGGGGCCTGTTCCTGCCAGCGGGCCGCCGCCTGGCGCACCAGCGACTCTTTATATTCTCGCTGCGTCCACAGATCGGCGGGCCGCATATAGGCGATGGAGCGATGCACCTTGCCCTGCCCGCTGAACACGCCCGCCGGGTCGGGCAGGCTGGCGCCCCGCGCCACGCCCAGCCGCAGGCCCCTCTGGCTGGGGATCAGCGTGCAGAGGGTATCGCGGTATCCGGGGCCATAGCCATAGGCCACGATGCGGCTGGGGGCATCCAGCGTTTCGACGGCGTCGGGCAGCAGCCGATGCAGCATGCCCCGCAGCGAGGCTGCCAGCAGGGGCACCGGATCCGGATAGCCGGCCATAAAGGCGGCCACCGGATCGGCCCATGGCGCCGGGTCGTCCTGCAAAGGAGCAAGAGCCGGCGCCTGCTGCAGCAGGTGGCGCAGCAGGGGATCCTTGCCATCGGTATAGGCCTGCAGGTCGGCGCCCAGCGTGCCGGCCAGGCGCTCCTTGAAGCGAGACCAGGCCTCGAGGCAGGCGGGTTGGGCCCGCAGCAGGGCCTGCAGGGCGCGCTGCTGACGCAGCTCCCGGGCGTCCTCGTGGCAGAGGTACAGATGGTGGGACGGCAGTGCCGCCGCAGCGCCCTCCGGAAGGGGGCACAACGCCACTCCGCCCAGGATGGGCCGCTCCTGCAGCGGGGCATATCCGGCGGCGAGCAGCCGCAGCCGCGCCTCCTCCCACTGGGCCGGGGCACACGCCACCGCCAGGTCGATCAGCGGCCGGGCGCTGGCGCCAGCCAGCGAGGTGCTCCCCAGGTGCTCCATCCCATGGGGCAGCCCCGCCAGCGGCGCAGCCAGCCAGGCAGCGATACGGGCGTACCACTGCGGCCAGGCCGGGTCATAGCCCGTCACCACGACGCCGCTCACAGGCGGGCCTCGGCGGTCAGCTGGGGGCTGGGCAGGCGCTCCGCCAGGGCGATGGCATAGCGCACCAAGGCCAGCGTACGTTGCACCTCCAGCGGCTCGGCCTCCTGGTGCACCTTGGCCCAGATGTCCAGCCGGCGCTCCTCCCAGGCCCGGCGGATCAGCCCGTGCCAGGCGGGATCCAGCGCCTGCAGGGCCCAGCGCATCCCCTCCGGCTTGCTGTACACGCCGCCGGTCTGCATGGTCTGCAGCATGCGGCAGTAGCTGACCACCACAAACTGCTGATACCAGCGCGAATGGATGCGCCCGCCGCTGAACTCGGCCGCCCAATCGCGAAACACGTCGTACACCTCGCGGCGCAGCGCCTCTGCCGGCACCGGGTCGGTGAGGGTGGAGGCCGGCGGCCCATACAGGGCCACGCCGTGCTCGTGCAGCGTCCAGCGTACCACCAGCGTGTTGTCGTGATCCGAGCGCTCCATGATCACCGATCCATTGTCCAGGTACCAGTGGCGCTCGGGTCGCTCCCCCAGGCTGCGCAGCGACTGCACTGGGATATACGAGCCCTCCAGATGCTGCGCCCAGCTGCTGGGCAGGGCGAACAGGCGCTCCGCCAGGTCCTGCAGCGCCGCCACCTGTGGCTCGCTGAGGGGCTCGCGGATGGCGGCCACCCAGTCCACATCGCTGGACTGATCCCACCCGCCGGTGGCAAAAGAGCCCTGCAGGTAGAGGGCCACCAGCTGGTCACCGAGGATGGCCTGCTGGCCAGCGAGCAGGCGCGTCAGCACCTGGTTCAGTTCGGGAAGGGGTGTGAATTCCCGCGTCATTGTGCAACCGCCCTGATGTGAATCTGCTTTTGGGCATTGTACGTCCGCCAGCGGATTCACCCAAGCGGCAGCGCGGCGGAGGCGAACGGCGCCCATCCAGCGCAGAACGCCCTGGCTCTGAGGCGAGGCCCCTTGCGCGGCGCCCCCGGCCGTGCTACCCTGAGCGTACATTCCGCTACGGAGGGCCTGACATGCAGTACCGTACACTCACCGGCACCGGCGTCACCATTTCGCGCGCCAGCCTGGGTACCATGACCTTTGGGAACGAGACCGACGAGGCCACCGCCATCCGCATGCTGCACATGGCACTGGATGCCGGCGTGACCTGGATCGATACCGCCGATGCCTACACCGCCGGCCGCTCGGAGGAGATCACCGGCAAGGCCCTGCAGGGCCATCGCGATGACGTGGTGCTGGCCAGCAAGGTGGTCAACTATGCTGGAGGCAACCCCCAGCGCGACACGGGCCTGCATCGCTGGCACGTGATCAATGGCGTAGAGCGCTCGCTGCGCCGGCTCAACACCGATCGGCTGGACATCCTCTACATGCATCGCCCCGACTATCAGACGCCCATCGAAGAGACGCTGGCGGCTTTTGACACGCTGGTGCAGCAGGGCAAGGTGGTCTATGTGGGCATGTCCAACTATGCCTCGTGGCAGCTGTGCGAGACCCTCTTCAAGGCCCGTATCAACCGCTGGGCGCCGCCGGTGGTCACGCAGGTGCCCTACAACCTGCTCACGCGGCGCATCGAGCAGGAGCTGCTGCCCTTTGTGCGCGAACACCGCCTGGGCGTGACAGTGTACAACCCGCTGGCGGGGGGCTATCTCACCGGCAAGTACCACGCCGAGGCGCGGCCTACCGCAGGGGCGCGCCTCGGCGAGAGCGAGGCCTACTTTGACCGCTACTGGAAGGATGCCAACTTTCGGGCGGTGGCGCGCCTGCAAGAGATCGCCAACCAGGCGGGGCTCACGCTGATCGAGCTGTCGCTGCGCTGGCTGCTGGCGCAGGACGCGGTGGATTCGATCATCCTCGGGGCGCGTACCCCCGGGCACCTCTCCAACAACCTCGCCGCTCTGGATGGCGCTCTGGACGCGGACACCCTCAAGGCCTGCGACGAGGCCTGGGACATGGTGCGGGGCGTGGACTTTCAGTACAACCGCTGAGCTGCGGCGCCAGGGCGGGGGCCGGGCAAGGTCCTCGCCCCCTGTGGTGCCGTCAGACCATGAGCGCCCGGGCGGGCGTGGGCGTGAGGTGCGTCACCTGCAGCTCGGGCCAGCGCCGGACCAGCAGGTCCGCGGCCACCCGTCGGTGGCAGGTGTCTGGCTCACGCTCGCTGCACAGCAGCACGCCGCCGTCCACGGTGGTTGCCTCCAGCCTGTCGATGATGTTAGAGTCCAGCACCTGTTGCCGGTAGGCCTGCAGATACTGGGCGTTGCTGATGGTGTGGCGGCGATAGGCGCGAAAGAGCTCCGCCGCGGGCGCCAGGTCCAGCAGCAGCAGATAGTCGATCTGAGCCACTGCCCGTGCCAGATAGGGCAGATCCCGCTTGATGGCAAAGCCCGAGAGCAGCGTGGCGCCCCCCTGACGGATGTCCAGGATGCGGCGGACCCCCGCACGCTGCAGGGCCGTAAAGAACTGTTGCGCGCTCCAGCCCGAAGAGCCAATGGTATAGAGCTGCATGTTCCCTTCCTCCTGATGGCTGCACCTGCCATCCTGTGTACCATTATAGCACTTGCGAGGTGCCCGGGGACGGTGGTGGTGGGGGCCTCGTTGGGGCGCGCCGGTGCGGCAGGCATGGCGGGCAGGGGTTGCGGGCGGCCTTGCCCACCGGAGGCGCCGCAGGATGGGCGGGGCAACTCACGCGGGAAGCGGGGTGGGCGGTGCGGAAGGCCCATGGTTTGGCGGGCGGTGCCCATGGCTGACAGCCGGCCGCCGCCCCTGCGTGCGGGAGTTGTGGCTGGGAGCGGTCAGGAAAGGCCGCCTCGGCTGCAGGCGCCAGCGCGGGGCAAGCCAGGCAGGCGTGCAGCAGGGGGCAACGGCGGGCGCGTGCTCCCGGGCGCGGCCGTCAGGGCACAGGGACAGCCGCGGAACGGCCTGCCCCGTGGATGCGGTACGGATGGTCCGCGGGCCAGCGGGGGCTGTGGACTCCCGGCGGGCAGGGCGCCGCTGCGGCACACGGCGCAGGGGCCGCCGCGGGTTCGGAAGGGCAGGGGCGGCTGCACCAGCCTTGTGCTGCGCAGCCGCCCCGCTCACTCAGACGTTTACCGGTGTGCGCACGGCCTCCCAGGCCCGTCGCAGGATCGGGATGCTCTCGGCAGCCTCTTCTGCCGAGCCTACCCCGATGGCGATGGTGGCCACACCCGGTACGGCCACGGCCCACTCCAGCCAGTTGCTCAACTGGCCCTCGTCCAACCGGCCGCAGGCCAGCGTCTTGATGGCCAGTACGGGCCGCTGCGCCGCTCCGATGGCCGTCAGCGCCGCATCGCGATCGGGCAGCATCATCCAGCCGGCCCGGTTCACCGGCGTGCCGAACAGCGCCAGGTCGTGATGGCCGGCGTCCAGCAGGCGCAGCCGCGCGGTATCGTGGGTCATGGCGCCGGGTACCAGCCCCGCCGCGCGGATGGCCGCCAGCGCCTCATCCAGCCCACTGGCGCGGCCCTCGACCACCGGCCAGCTGTCGGTAGTATCGCCGTGCAGCAGGCAAAAGCTGGCCTGCGCCTGCCAGAGCTCCCGGGCCTGCTCCGCCAGGCTCTCCCGCACCAGCGCGCGGGCCTCCTCGCGACGGCCCGCCGCCCGGGCGGCCTCCCACTCGGCCGCATGCCCGCGGGGGCCCTGGGTGGCGTTGCTGGTGGCCACCCACATGGGCCGCAGGCCCGTCAGCCGTTCGGTAGCCTCCAGAGCGTCGATCAAACGTGGAAAGAGCGGGCCCATCACCGCATTCACGCCCAGCTCCTGGCAACGGGCCCACACCTCGGCGATACGCTCCGCCGTATAGTACTGTCGGATCCAGGCGTCGCGGCCGGCGCTCACATGGCTCCAGCCCAGCAACGCATTGGTGCCGCAGATCACCCGCGGAAGCGCAACGCCACCGATCTCGACGCTCGGGAAGCTGTTCATACCCATTCCTCCACTCTGGCTAGCGATTGCGTCCCACCAGCAGCGTCACCGTCTCTTTGGGATTGGCGTGCTCCTGGATGTAGGTCACGGGAAAGTCCATGGTGGGCGGGTGCATCGCCGCGATCTTGGCGATGACCCCGGTGGTTGAGAGCACGATGCGCTTGGCGCCCAGCAGCACCCGCATGCCCAGGGTCACACAGCTGGGCGGGCAGAGCTGATAGCTGGGATGCCGCAGCGCCCGGATCAGCGTCTCTGGATTGAGCGGCAGCACCCGTGTTTTCGAGTTCTTGAACTCTTCCGGCGTCAGGTGCGCATAGTGCGTCATCAGCGTGGGCGCCTCGTTAAAGGCGATGTGCCCGTGCTCCCCGATGCCGCCAAAACAGATGTCCACCCCCTCGCCGCCGGTGAGCTCGTCGATCTTGTTATCGATGGCATCCGGGTTAAAGGGATCGGGGAACCAGCGCTGCTCCTCGGGGATGGCCAGCGCCGGATCCAGCCGGTCGAACAGGTCGCGCTGCATGGCGCCGTGAAAGGACATGGGGTGATCCACCGGGATGGGGCGGCCCTCCCAGTCCAGATACTCGTCCATGTTAAAGGTCCACACATTCTTCCAGGAGATGCCCTCTCGGTTAGACATCTCGGCGGCGATGGGGTACTGCTCGGTGGGCCCCACCGGCAGGATCAGCGTGGTGATGCGCCCGGCGGCATTGTTGGCGCGGATGCAATCCACCATGATCTTGGCCTTGGCCTCCATCACCGCGCGCCAGGGATCCAGCACCTGCACGTTGACGGGGCTCCAGTCCTGCATTTCATCCAGCGGCATGGCCAGCAGTTTGGCCATGTCCTCGCGGCTGAGGGTCACGTTGCGGATGATCGGTTCAAATCGGGGCATGATAAGCCTCCCGCGGGCAGCGACCCGCGTTGCTGTAACAATCTTCGGTCAGTCGAACTGGGGCATCAGCCCGCGGTGGGCTTCCAACAGCTCCTCCATGATGGTGCGGGCGGCCTGCATGTTGTGCACATAGGGCGAAGCCAGCAGCGCCTGGTAGAGGATCTTTTTGTCGCCGGTGAGGGCGGCGTCCACCGTCAGGTGCTGCCAGGTGATGTTGTGCATGGCCAGGCCCACAAAGGGCTTGGGCAGCGGCCCCATGGCCAGCGGCACCGGGCCCGCCGAGCCCACAATGCAGGTGCCTTCCACCACGGCGTCATCGGGCAGGTTGCTGATAGAGCCGCAATTGAGATAGTTCATGCCGCCCCACTCGCGCCCCTCGTTGGTGATGATGCTCACCGCGATGCCGATGGCGTGCCGCGGGTGATGCATGCGCAGCCACTGGCGGTTGGGGTTATAGGGCTCGCCATCGATCATGGCGTCGATAAACTTCCAGTGCTCCTCGATGCGCGCGCGCCAGCCGCCGATATCGGGATCCTCCCAGCGGTCACGGCGCTCGTTCATGGACTGGTCGTGCTCCCAGAGCATCTGCGGATGGCCGGCGCACACCAGCAGATAGCCATAGGTGTCCAAATGGCGCATGGCAAAGGTCCACTCATCCCGATCCTCATCGTCGGGCCGGCTGGCCATCATGATCTCGCGCAGGCGGGGGTAAGCGTCCTCGCCCTTGACCTTGACCTCGGTGAGCCAGGTGAGGTGGTTGACACCCATGGCGCGGGCGGTGAGATCCTTGTCCTCCACCTCGAGGGTGTGGCAGAGCATCTCGCGAAAGCCGGGCCAGCAGTCGCACACGGCGATGAACTTGGCTCGGGTGCTGCGCAGCACGCCCTCGGCCACGATGTTGGTTGGATTGACATAACTGATGGCCCATGCCTCGGGGCAGAGCTCTTCCATCAACCGAGCATAGGCCACCGTGGCGGGGATGGTGCACTGGGCCATAAAGGTGCCGCCGGGGCCCATGGTCTCGTCGCCACAGATGCCGTGGCGGGTGGGGATGACAAAGTCTTGACGCTCGGCCTCGATGCCGCCCACCCGATAGCCGGGAAAGACGAAATCGGCGCCATCAAAGGCCTCGCGGGGGTCAGTGCCGGTGGTAATGGTGAGCTTGAGGCCGGCGCGGGCGGCCAGCACCTCACCGAGCTTTTTCATCTGGGGCAGGCGCGCCTCGGAAAGATCCAGCAGGTGCACGTGGCTGCCGTCCAGGGCGGAGGCATTCTCCACAATGGCCTGAAACACCGAAGGGGTAAAGGGGCTGCCACCGCCGATAAGCACGAGCTTGACCATGTTGCACTCCTTTGTGGGGAATAACGGGGTTCAAAAGGACTGCCAAGACTAGAAGAACTAGAACGACTTTGGCCTCACGAGAATGACTGACACTCTCCGACGCGTCACATGCTCAGACGTCCAGATACCACTGCTCTGGGAGTTCTGGCCTCGTCCAAAGTGTATCCCAGCTCCAATAACCTCCTGTCTCACTGACATTTCGAAGGTAGTTTCGAACAATCAGTGGTTGTGGTGCGTTACCTACCGTTGACACTGCCCAAACATGTTCTGCCATGCTCTTGAGCGTATTCGCTGCTGGCTCGTTCGAGTCGGTGAGGTTGTACTCGTCTAACCATGTGTACAGGTCTTTGATAACTGGCGGAGGTTCCTCCCCTGCCTCGCCTTTTGTATCGTACCACTGGCCCCATAGTACCCCCCAACACGAATTATCACCATAGCGCGGTTGAAAATGACTCACAAGACGCATGAAAATAGGGTCTGCGCTGCAGTCGCCGTGCCACAACGACATGGGCTCTTCGTTTGCCAGCACCTTCTCAGCCAGAAGAGTACGGGTAATCGACTTCCATTGTATTTCGATTCCAATGGCCTTCCAGTACTCGCTCACAAGCTCGGTGATCGGGCCTTTCGGTGTCTCGGACTCGTACATGTCGAACGGTATGATCGTTGGAGTCTTTGAGTGTGGCCAAAGCCGATGAGTGTGAGCCGAATTCCATTCCAAGCCTATTTCGTCAAGCACCTTGTTCGCCTTATCAGGATCAAACTCAGCATACTCTGTCATAGCGTACTCAGGGCGATAGTGGCGAGAGGAGCTCATCACAGTGAAGGCTGTCTCCGTGGCATGACCGAAGTAGATCACGTCATTGATCTCTTTCCGGTTGATTGCCATGGACAGTGCTTGTCGGAAGCGGTCATCTTGGAACACCGAACGCCACTCGGCATTCGGGTAGTTGTGGTTGAAATGATAGATGACTTCTCCTCCCTTCCCTGACTGCCACAGTAACATTCGCGAGTCCGACTCTGCAGCGGCTTCAGCATAGGTTGCATAATTGAGAATGCTGAGTGAGAAGCCCGCAAAATCGTATGTGCCTCCGACAATCTTTGTATCAAGTACACTAATCTCGGGGGCTTTCTGCATTATTACTTTATCAATGTACGGGAGTTGATTTCCTTCAGTATCCACAGCGTGGTAGTAAGGGTTGCGTTCAGCAAAAGACATGGATGGTGTGTCTCGTACAGGGATGAAGCACTCCAGGCGGGGAAGATCTATGTTCTGTG
>JAAYED010000042.1 GCA_012728955.1 Chloroflexota bacterium | reverse complement strand
TCGGGATATGCCTTGCTGAACAACCCCTGCCAGGTGGCGAGCTCTTCCTTGAAGGCATCGCGCAACACTTGCTGAGCCTCGGTGACCTCCTGCAGGCTGCGCTGCACCTCCCCCCGGGTGTCCCTGAGATACCGATGGTACTGGCCAAGATCCAACCTCATGCCCTGAGCTCGTTGCTGTGTCACGATGCTTTCCCCTTTTGCTTGCGAGGCCCCAGACCAACCCCGTAGGTGCCAGAGAAAAGGGCCTTGCGCGCACGCCAGACGCCCACCGCCCAGCGGGAGGCACCGGGGGCCAGGCCCTCCAGCTCACAGAAACCGCCCCGCTGGTCCCAATACAGCGGACAGGCGCCGCAACAAATGTGTCGAATCTCACACTGGGCGCATACCGGTGGCGTAAACTCTTTGTTTCGCCAGTAATGCGCCGCACGGCTGTTCCACACGGTCTCAAAGTCATCCTTGAGCAGATTGCCGATCCCCCGTTCAAAGCTGGAACAGGGCAACAGCTCTCCGGCCGGGTTGACCGAGATGAGGCCATCGACGCAGGCGCAGGACTTGCTCCCCAGCCCCGCCTGCACGGGATTGAACATGCAGTAGGGGACGGGAGAATACCACACAAACTCGATTCCACGCTCCCGGGAATAGGACTGGTTCTGCTCGATCAAGGGCCCCACCTCGGCATAGGACATGTCGTCCTCAGCGTGAGCCAGAGCCGTTCCGGTGCGGATAACCATGTTCATGGAAAAGTACGGGCTCTCCAGCTCGCCGGCCAGAAAGTCCACCAACTCTCGCCAGTGCGCCCGATTACCCCCGCACAGCGTGGTGTTGGTGTGCACATGCACCCCCAACGCGCGCAGATTGCGCACCGCGTTCACTGCAGCGTCAAAAGAGCCGGGATGGAGTGTAATGGCGTCGTGCACGGCGGCGCTGCCACCCTCCAGGCTCACCTGCGCCGAGGCCAGGCCCGCCTCAGCCAGCTGGCGCGCATAGGCCGCCTCGCCACACCGTACTCCGTTGGTAATCAGGTTGACCTTGAGCCCTTTGCCACTGGCATAGCGTACCAGCTCGGCCAGATCCTCGCGCAACGTGGGCTCGCCGCCGGTAAAAGACAGGGTCGGGCAATGGGCCTCGTCCGCGATGCGATCGATAATCGTGCATACCTCTGCAGTGGACATCTCGGGCATCCCGGCCCCCCGCAGGGGCGCATTGGCATAGCAAAAGGTACAGCGGTTGTTACAACGATAGGTGAGCGCGATCTCTGACAGGACGGGCAGTGTACGCTTGTGCGAGCCAAAGGGCGTCAGCTTGACGCCGGGGATGTCCATTACCCGGTTGTCCAGTACCGACACCAATCCCTGCAGGAGCGTCACCAGATCCTCACGCACTTTTGCTGGGTCAGCGCCATAGGTACGCACCACATGGTCGACCACAGCCGCCACGTCAGGCCCGCCCTCGCGGCCGTAAAGCTGATCCAGCATCAGAGCAGCCATGGGATTCAGATGATGCATGTTCGCCGGCCGGACGATCATCAAACCGTCCTGAGGACGAATAAACACGCGCTCGCGGGTCGCGCTCACCACCTGTTCGGCAAAGGTCTGCAGATCCAACGGACCGTGCACGGCAGCGGCCTGCCCTTCTGTTACCTGCTGTTCCATCACACCCGGCTCACGCAGGCAGAGTGACAGGCACTGTGGCAGGCACTGTGCACACAGGCCGAGTGACACGCGCTGTGGCAGGCATCATGCACGCAAGCCGAGTGACAGGCATCATGGACACAGGCCGAGTGGCAGGCGCTGTGACAGGCACTGTGGTTGGGCACCGCCACATCGCGACCCAACACCGAGTTCGCCGCCTGTTCGATGCGATCCACCGTGCGCCCCATCACCTGCTCCACGCCACGCGTCAACTGGTCTGCCATGTTCTCCAGGGGGCGTATACTCGCCTCCGCCATGCTGGAGAGAGGATTGGGCACCGCCGGACCCGAGGTCCGGCTGCCGCCGGCAGGCCTGGGCACCCCGGCAGGGCCGTAGGTGTGATCGCTGAGTATGATCCAGGGCATATAGGAGGGCGTATGCACGGGCTGTTCAGATTGCGAGTCGTGCTCGTACTCTTGCCAGGCCTCCTCAATGCGGCGGCGGTATTCGTCCCGGGTTTTGTTCGGGTCCGCATTCCACATTTTGGGCTGCACCACATCGGCAACCGCCTGCAGAATGCCGGGAATTGCGGCTTGATCCAGGGTGCCATCCTCCTGAATCGCCTGCAACAAAGCCCGCTCATAGCCGCTCAATCCGGCAACCTCTGCGTCGGTGCGCTGCAGAACCTCCATCTGCAGCGGTGCATGGCTGACGATATTCACAAAGCCCTTTTGCTCCAGCGAGAGCACGATCAGCGCGATGGTCTTGGTCGAGTTGCCCATGTAAAAAGCAGTCTCCACCGCGCTCAGATCGGGCACCACGCCCTCGGTCTGAAAGGTCTCCACTTCGATCTCGGGGGGCATATAGGTGTTGCGCTTGCGCGGCTTGAGGGCCCCCACGATCAAGGCGATCACCGCGGCGGCGATGGGGGTGCCGGTGCAGATGGCCCCCGGGCTGGTGAGGCCCTTGACCACGTCCGTCAGAGTCACGCGCTCTGGCCCTGGCTCGGCCTGCGGCGTGGCGCCATCCAGCGGAATGGGGGTCTCTTTGGTGGTTGTGATCGCGGTGCCCGGCAGAAACAAGGCGGGAACCATGGTCGCCATGGACGCCATCTGATTCTCGGCAACCAGGATCGACAAATAGTTCTTGCCGGTGGGCTCGTCAGGCGTGGAAAAGTACACCCAGCGGTCAAAGGCATCGGCGTTGTTGACCAGCAACCCCGTACCCTGGACGATCTCATCGGTCACCTGCTCCGCCGTGGTAGTGTCCGCCGGGAGCTCCAGGGGCAGAATGTAACGGATCTCCTGATAGGCGATGGGCAGCGACCATTGAAAAGGCGCCCAACCGATGGCACGATAGGACTGCCCCTCATAGGTAGTGTCGTCAAATACCGAGCGATCCACGGTATAGCGCAAATACACCGTGTATTCCGCTCCCTGCACCGTGTTGATGCCAAAGCTGACCTCATAGGCGGAGGGGCCGCCGTTCAGGGATACATCAAAGCGCCCTTCCGGCCCCATGCCATAGCACTCGCCCACGGTGTTCGGCGTGGTGAACTTGCCCAGCTCTCGAAAGCGCTGACGGCCTCCTGCCTCCAGCTCGGTAAAGGTAAGGTTGTAACGCACGTCCAGACGACCGTCGTTGAGCACCACGACATAGTTCTCAATGCGATCGATAGAGATGGGATCCCCTTGAGCCGCCCCTGCTCCGGCAAACAAATTGCTGAGCACCAGAAGGACGAACAGGCACCAGACTGTGGAACGCAGGCGTGGCCTCACTTTGCACCTCCACGGTGGTTACGCACTGTCAATACGCGCCAGACGAACAAAGGTAGCGCCAGCATTCGACGCCAGCGTGAAGGTTGCCGGATCAGCCGATACAGCCACTCCAGGCCATTCCGCCGCATCCAGGCAGGAGCCCGCTTTTGCACGCCAGCGATGAAATCCAGGCTGCCGCCCACACCAATCGCCACCGGCACGCACAGCAGCGGCTGATTGCGGGCGATCCAGAGATCCTGAGCGGGGGCGCCATAAGCCACCAGCAGAATGTGCGGCCGTGCCCGGCGAATGAGCTCGCAGGCCTGCGCATCATCCTCGGGACGCGGCGAGCCCGGATGCGTACCCACGATGTTCACGCCCGGATAACGCTCGCGCAGGCGCTCGGCGGCTGTATCGGCCACCCCCGGTGCGGCACCCAGCAAAAAGATGCGATAGCCCTGGCGGGCGCTCTCCCGGGCCAACAGGGTCACCATGTCCGAACCGGCCACACGCTCGCGAAGGGGACGCTTCAACCAGCGCGCCGCCCACAGCAATCCCTGACCGTCGGGAATGGCGAGATCTGCCCCTTGGAGGACGGCGGCAAAAGCAGCGTCCCGGCCGGCACGGATGATAAACTCGGGGTTAACCGTGGCGATCTGATGGGGAGTGCCCGTGGTGACCATTGCGCCCACCCACGCCAGGGCCTCGTCCATGGTGATGTTGTCAACCCGCACACCCAGGATCCGAATCGACTCTATCACGCCCCACCCCTGTTAGCCGCGGCCCTCAGCGCCAGCATGGTCTGCCTCGCACAGGCCTCCCAGGTGAACCGACGCGCCTGCTCCTGCCCACGCCGGCTCAGGTCCTGATAAAGCAGGGTGTCTTGCCACAGCCGTCGCATGGCCTCCTCCAGCTGGCCCTGGTCGGCGGGATCAAATAGCAACGCGGCGTCGCCAGCCACCTCCGGCAGAGAGGACACTCGTGAACAGATCACGGGCGTGCCACAGGCCATGGCCTCCTGCACTGGCAGGCCAAAGCCCTCGTACCAACTCGGGAGCACAAAGGCAAAGGCCCCACTGAGCAGCGCCGGTACATCACTCTCGAGCACAAAGCCCGGCAAGACGATGCGATCGCCCAGCCCAACCCTTTGGACCGCCGCCATGACACGATCGTAATACCAACCTGGATTACCTGCCAATACGAGCCGCATGTCTGCAGGGAGCGTGTCACGGGCGAGGGAAGCAAAGGCACCGATGAGCGTCTCGAGATTCTTGCGAGGCTGCAGCGTCCCAAGGCTCAGCCAATAGCGCTCCCCGGTGCCATAGCGCCGGCGCACCGCCCGCAGCGCAGCTGGCTCCCGCACTGGATGCAGGCCGGGTGTGCCGGCGGGATATGCAACCACCACTTTGGTCTGCTGACAGAGCTTGTGGGAAAGGATGTCTTCCTGGGTGGCCATGGAATCGGCCAGAACCCGCTGGGCGCTGAAACAGTTCCAACGGGTGCCCAGTCGCAGATAGAGGCGCTGCAACGGCGGGTGCGCCTGCGGATAGTAGAGGTAGCCCAGGTCGTGCACCGTCGCCACGGCGGGACAGCGGCGAAGCCACGGAAGCACATGTGCCGGCACAAACAGCACATCCGGTGGTCTGCTGGTTACTTCCCATGCCAGCCGCCAGTGCGTCCACAAACGGCGGGCGGGCAGCACACGCCAGGTGACCCGGTCACCCTGAACCAAGCCGTCAGGCGGCTCACGATCGCTGTACAATACAAAGCGATCGTCCTCCCCCTGCGCCACCAAAGCACGAATCAGGTACAGCGAATAGTTCTCCGTGCCGGTGCGCGGCGTGCGCAAGGCGCGACTGGCGTCAATGCCGATCAACATTGCTCACCGTCCGGCTGCCAGGCCACCCGTGTGGCACGCAGAACCTCCCCTGTGCAAACTCACCCAGTGCCCTTCTCCCCAACCGAGGCCAAGTAAACCCCTGCAGCGCCGGCTTTTACCAGTGCCTGCGCCACCTGCGCCACCTGCGCCGTGGCGTGGGCCCGGGTCAGCGCAATCATGCAGCCCCCCATCCCACCGCCCGAAAGCTTGGCGCCCAGTGCACCCGCCCCACGGGCGGCACAGACCAAGCGATCCAGCTCGGGACTGCTTACGCCCAATCGTTTCAAGTGGTCATGGTTATCATCCATGAGTTGACCGACTTTGTCGAGTCGGCCGGCAGCCAGCGCCTGTCGGGCGCCCGCGGCGATCGCACCGATGGCGCTCAGGATCCCTGCTGTGTCCTGAGGATCGGCTTCGAGGCGCCGTCGGACGGACGACACCGAGTCACGGGTGCGAGAAGGCACCCCTGTGTCCCCTACGATGAGCGACAAGGGACAGCCCACCGCAAGGGGCTCGGGCGCCGTGCCCGGGACAAACCAGACCGGTCGGCCAAGGACCACGGTGGTGTTGTCGATGCCGCTGGGGCGCCCATGCAGGAGCTGCTCCGTCTGAAACACCAGCGTCGAGAGCCGTTCCTCCGAGACGGGGGAGCCGAGATGCGTAGACACGGCCCTCATCAGGGCGGCTGCCACAGCTGCGCCGCTGCCCAAGCCTCGGGCGATGGGAATGTCAGAGCGTACGCTGATGGCGAGCGCGACATCTTGTTCGGCCAAGCCCTGCTCCCGCAGTACGATTGCCAGCGCCGCCTGAAGAAAGCGCCCCTCGTCGTCAGGGGCTCCTCCCTGCCCTGCGTAAACCCGGCCCAGGTCCTGCGCGACGATACGACTGTCTTCGCAGGGCGTCAGAGTGGAGACCTCGGCACGTGCCGCAACCCCAGGGAGGGGCACTGCAATAGCCGGGTGCCCATAAACGACCGCGTGTTCTCCAAAAAGTATCGCCTTGCCTGGCGCCGTGGCAGCCGTTGTCATCCCCGCCACCTTGATGCACCTCGCGCCTCGATCGTCCATCGTCCCCCATGGCCGCCCTGCCGACGGCTCGCCCTTTTCTGCAAAGCAGGGTGCGCCCCAGTTGAGCGCACCCTGCATCAGCTGTCCGGCGCTCAGTCGCCAGCTATTCGATCAACAGTGTGACCGCAATGGCGCCCTCATCCTCGGTGAGCATCAGCGTGGCGCTCTGCTCTCCCTTGGTAAAAGTCATCATGCCCTCGGCGTCCATCTCTACTTCCCAGCCGGCAGCTGCCATTTCGTCGCGGAAAAAAGTCTGCACATCTGCCAACGTGGCATCCTTGACGTCATAGAACATGCTGTCGGTCATGATCATCATGCTGCCAGCCTGGGGATGCACGGGCACATCGGTGGGAATCACCGGCACGCCCTCACCCTCGGGGGCGGTGATGGTGAGGGCGACATCGACCTCGCCAAGCGACGCCTCTGCCACCTCTTCCAACGTCTGACCCTCTTCATCCTTGGTCGACCAGGCAGCAGTCACTTTGAGGGGCACCCCGAGCTCATCCGAGATCCAGGCATCCACCGAGCCCTCCACCAGCTCACCCGACTGCCAGATCAACTCGCGATCCTGGAGCACCTGCATCCCACAGGTATAGTGCGTGGTTGCTTTTCCGTCGATCTGCTCACTGCCCGCCACGGTGCAGCCTGGGTCACTCACGTAGGTGCCGGCATCTGCCCAGCGCACAGCCTCATAGGGATCCACCGCATCCGGATCGTCACCGACGGTCAGGATCCAGGTTTTCTGCCCGTCACCCATGTCACCGCCCATGTAGGTCTTTTCGCCAATGCGAACGACCTCCGTATCACCGCTGGGATCCTGCGGGGAGGAGAACATGACGCGTATGGCCTGTGGCTCTCGGACGTATTCAACATCCGCGTCCGTCTCAACGGCTGCCTCACCCGAGCCGCTGGCGGTGTCGACACGCATCCGATAGCTGGACAGATCTTCAAGGGAGCGCAGTTCGGCCTTTGCAGGCACGCTTTGTCCGGTCTGCTCGTCACCCGCCGGTTTGTCTGCCTCGCCGCATCCCAGCAAGGCCAGCATGGCAACCAAAAGCAAACCCACCAGCGCCCAACGAACTTTCATGATCTCCTCCTGTACGAACCTCGAATTCGAACGCTATTCTCCAGTTTAGCGACTGATTTGTCGACAGTCAAGGCAAATCGCCAGCAGATTTGGCCGGTTGCGCGAATCGTGCTGACGGCTACAATATGCTGGTATAGATTGAGTTGTACCCTACGGAGGGAAAGATGACGCGTGGCGTACTGAATCGCATTCTGCGGGTTGACCTTACGACCGGCAAGATGACTGTCGACGAGCGAGACGACCACTACTATCGGCGCTACATGGGCGGATGGAACATCGTGGCCGACACCCTGCTGCGTGAGGTCCCCACAGGCGCGGATCCGCTTGGCCCCGAGAACCGCCTGATCTTTACTTCTGGCATCCTGGCAGGGATGGCTCTCTCTGGCGCCTCGCGCAGCGCCGTGGGCGCCAAGTCGCCGCTGACGGGCGGGTTCGGCGCCACCGAGGCGGGCGGCAGCTTTGGCGC
>JAAYED010000041.1 GCA_012728955.1 Chloroflexota bacterium | reverse complement strand
GGTGGACAGCCCGATGACCGGCACCTTTTCGCGGACTAACCATCTCATGTTCCCGCAGGACGATCTGAGGGCGCTGTGGGTGGGCTTTTTCCGTCGTTTTATCGACCTGGGGGTGGCTCTGGGCGCTCAGAGCGTGGGGAGCCACTTTGGCATCCTGTCCGTCTACGATGTGAGTCACGTGGACCGGTATCGCGCCAGGGTGGACGAGGCCGTTCGCCTCTGGCAGGAGCTCTCATTCTATGCGCGTGAGCGTGGGCTCCCCTACCTGTATTTCGAGCCCATGTCGGTACCGCGAGAGATGGGCAACACCATCTCTCAGGCCAGAGAGCTCCACGAACGACTGAACGCCCATGCGGGTGTGCCCATCGACATGTGCCTCGATGTGGGACACGCGCCCCATCCACTGGAGCGCGATCCTTATCAATGGTTGGAAAAGTTGGCGCCCTATGCGCCCATCGTGCATCTGCAGCAGACCGAGGCCGGCTATTCCCGTCACTTGCCCTTTGCACCCGAGTACAACGCTGAAGGCATTGTGGATGCCGAGCGCGTCCTGTCGATTTTGGCCAGCCGTGGACGTGACAAGGTCTGGCTGGGATTTGAGATCCTGCATCGCGAGCGGTGGGAGCAAGAGGCTGAGGTCATCCCGCATCACGTCGCCTCGGCGCGCTATTGGCGTGCCCTCATTCCCAGCGACGGCCCCTGGTGCGGGCAAGCCGCCTCTGCGTCGGTGCAGTGAGCGCGATGCGAGTCTGGCAGCGCGACCCCGCTGGAGTGTGGCGACAATCCGTGGCCGGGGAGCCCGGGCGCCTGGCGGGCGAGGTACTGGTGCAGGTTGTCGCCGCCCGTGTCCCGGCCAGCGGCGAGCAGGGTGGGGCAGTGGCGTTGGCTGGAACGGTGCTCTCGGCGGATGCTGCTCTCTCCGAGCTGGTGGGGCGTCCGGTAGCGATCTTGCCCACTGCTCGGGCAGAGGGAGTCCCGCCTCCTGTGCAACAAGGCGTGCTGCAGGAACAGGTGGCTGTGCCTGCGGACCGCATCCTCCCGCTGGCTGTCGGCAGGCCACTCGCTGAGGCACCCATGCTGGCTACCGCGGCAGCGGTCTTGTCGGCGCTGAGCCATCGCGTGGCCATCGGCGATTCTGTTCTCTGTCTGGGTGCGCAGCCTCGGATGTTGCTGGCTGCGCAGTGGGCCCGGGTGGCGGGGGCGCTGGACGTCTACATCTCTGACCCTGACGCTGCTGCCCTCGAGTCGGTACGTCGTAATTGGCTTGGCGAACGCCTGCTCGCCGCACCCACCCAAGCGATAGAACGTGTGCGACAACTGCGCCAGGGGTGCGGAGTCGATCTGGTCATATTGCCCACCGACCGGCCCGACCTGCGCCAGGCCGCACTGACACTGTTAGCTCCCGGCGGCCATCTGCTGGTGCTGGATCGGCTCCCGGAAGCAAGCCAGCGTTTCTGGCGGGTATCCGCCCGCATCTGGGGCACTGGCCGCCTGATTCTTCGTGACATGGCTCCCATGCTGCCCGCTGACCAGTTGGAAGGCTGGAGCAGAGACCACGGACGGCACGCCGAGTCGGTGATCATCGATCTGCAGGCCTGATCGGTGCTCTGCCACGGAACGGCAAAAGACATCGGCCCCGCACGAATTGTCCGTACGGGGCCGACTGATCCAGGGAAAGTTCAGCGCTTGGGCAGGTACTGAGCCGCCCAGCCTACGTCGAGGCGCTCCAGCGTGGCCCGTGTTGGGACGCCGGTCTCCTCATCCCAACCCATCATGCCATAGTACATCTGAATCGCTTCGTGCAGCTCCTCGCGGTCGATGCCGCCGTCCGCCAGCGCGCCGTTGCGCGTAGGACCATAGGAGCGCTCGGGCAGTCGATCATCCTCTGCCGTCAGGCCCTCGCGCAGGTTGAACACCCTGGCCAGCGTCATGGCGCGCTCACCCACGTTGTACAGCTCTACTGTGCTCACGTCCCAACCAGTCGCTGCATTGATCAGCTTGACACGATCATCCAGCGACCAGGGTACAAAGTTGCACACCAGCAGACAGTTCTGGGTGCCACGGTCGATCTGGTTGACCGTGTGCAGACGGACCTTGTCCCAGCCCAGCGACTCCAAAGGCACCGGCTCCAGCAAGCCCAGGGCACGCAGCGTGCCGTTGGCCAAAAAGCCGTTGGCATCGGCGTTCTGCAGGCCCGCGTCGTGCAGCGAGTGCATGTGGTCGGCACCTGTGGGAGAAACGGCATAGCCCAGGGCCAGGGCCCGCTTGAAGCGGGGCTCATGGGCGGGGTAGGCCTGGTTCTTGACCGCCATGGCATAGCGATGGGCATCGCCGCCGATCCAGCGTGCCAGATCCTCGGGGCCTTCGGCCAGCCGGTCTCCAATGCCCTCGCGGTAAGAGATCTTGGTGATCAAGTCGACCATCAGGTCGCCGTCGCCGAATTTCAGCTCAACGCCTCCGGTACGCTCCTTGTCCAGCAGGCCGTTCTCATAGGCCTCCATCGCCAACGCCATGTTCACGCCCACACCGATCACGTCGATGCCGTACTCGTTACACAGCTGGCTGCCGCGCGAAACAGCGGCAATGTCGCTCACGCCGGTGCAGGAGCCGATCGAGCCGAGGGTCTCGTACTCGGGACCACCGTACTTGGGGTCGACGTTGTACTTGCCTTCAAACTTGACGACCTTCTTGCAGCGTACGGCACAGGCCCAGCAGCCCTCCATGCCCAGCCCATGCTTGGGCATAAAGTCCGTGGAGCTGATCTCTCGGGCCTGTTCCTCGGTAAAGTCCCCATCGCGAAAGTTGCGGGTGGGCAGGTTGCCGGTGGCGAGCATGCTCACCTGGTCCGCGCCGGTTCCCCAGGCAGCCATTCCGGCGGCCTTGCGCCCTTCGCGAACATCTTCCGCCATGGTGCGGGCCATGGTACGGATCGTCTCGGGATCCGCTCCGGTGATGTTGGTGGTGCCGCGGACAGCGATGGCCTTTAGATTCTTGGAGCCCATCACGGCGCCCAGCCCGGAACGGCCTGCTGCGTCCTTGAGGCCGTTCATCACACAGGCATACTTCACCAGGTGCTCACCGGCAGGGCCGATCATGGTGCAGACGATGCGGCGGTCATTCAACTCCTCGGCAATGGCCTGTTCGGTATCGCCTGTGATTTTGCCCCACAAGTGGCTGGCATCGCGCAGTTCGGCCACGCCCTCCTTGATCCACAGGTACACCGGCTTGGGAGACTTGCCGCGGATAATGATGGCGTCAAAGCCACTGCGTTTGAGCTCTGCGCCAAAGGATCCGCCCGCTTCGCCCACGCCAAAGCCACCGGTCAGCGGCGACTTGGCGCCCACGGCG
>JAAYED010000040.1 GCA_012728955.1 Chloroflexota bacterium | reverse complement strand
CTGTGGCCCTTCCCGGCGGAGGCGGCGCGCCGCGCGCTGGGTGCTGCGCGGCGTCTGGTGGCGGTGGAGGGCAATGTCAGTGCCCAGCTCGTCACGTTGATCCGTTCACAGATCGGCCTTTCTATCGAGGAGACCGTGCTGCGGCACGACGGGCGCGGGCTGTCCGCGCAGTACATCCTCAGGAACCTGGAGGGGTAATCATGGCGACACTTCAGGATTATGCCGTGGACGTACGGCCCACCTGGTGCTCTGGCTGTGGTAACCATTCCACCTGGAATGCGCTCAAACGGGCCTTTGTTCAGCTGGGCTATGAGCCCAGGGACTTGTTCATGGTGACGGGCGTCGGTTGTTGCAGCAAGATGAACGACTATATGCGCATCAACGGCATCCACACCCTGCACGGACGCAGCCTTGCCGTGGCGGCCGGTGTGCGCCTGGCTTCGGGCAAAAAGGTCATCACGGTGCACGGCGATGGTGACGGGTATGGCGAGGGTGGCAACCACTTTATGCACGCGGCGCGCCGGAACCTGGGGTTTGTGGACATTGTCGAGAACAACCAGGTGTACGCGCTCACCCGTGGTCAGGTATCGCCCACCAGTAGATTGGGGTTTCGCTCGAGCACTTCGCCGGGAGGATCCCTGGAGCGTCCAGTCAATCCGCTGGCCCTGGCTCTGTCGCAGGGTGCCACCTTTGTCGCCCGTGGGGCAACTCACGACATGATGCAGCTGGTGGAGCTGATAGTAGCCGCCATGCAGCATCGTGGCTATGCTCTGATCGATGTAATGCAGGTTTGTGTTACCTACAACAGGGCCATGCCCTATGATTACTATCGCGAGCGGGCCTACAAGGTGGAGGAGGTTGAGGGCTATGACGCGACGGATTGGAACGCGGCCATGGCTTTTGCCCTCGAGTACCCGGCCACTGAGCGCATCCCTACCGGCATCCTGTATCGTCGGGAGGATCTGCCTGCCTACGAAGAAGGGGTGTCGGCCCTGAAGGCGGGGCCACTGGTGGAGCAGCCGCTGCGCACGCGCCCGCTGGCGGACATCGATCTGTTGTTGCGAGAGCACATGTAGGCCGTCAGCCGCGGCCATGTGAGGGACGTATCAGTGGATATAGTGGTTTATACCACGCCCACCTGCGCGTATTGTCGACAGGTTGTACAGTATCTGGGCAGCCTGGGCATCGCCTTTGATCAGCGCGATGTCAGCAGGGACGCCCGAGCCGCGGAAGAGATGGTGCGGGTGTCAGGCCAGCAGGGCGTGCCCGTAACGGTCATCGACGGTGAGGTAATTGTGGGCTATGACCGCCCGCGGCTGGATGCGGCTCTGGCCAGCGCCTTGCGGCCGCGCCTGGGTGCCGCTGTGGCCGATGCCGAGGGGGGCGGTGCCTGGGTGGGCCGAGTGCGTGCCGGCAGCACTGCAGAGCAAGCGGGTCTGCAGCCCGGCGATGTACTCGTCACCTTTGCCGGTCGCACGGTGCGAGGCGCCGTTCATCTGGAACAGTTGATGGCTGGCGTGCAACGCGGTGCACGCATAGCCCTCCAGTATCGACGGGGCGAGCGCCTCGGCGAGACTCTTCTCTTATTCTAGAGGATCGTTTCAAACACGGGAGGTTACCATGGCAAGTGAGCAGGCCTTTCGGGCCTTGAGCGCTGGGCTCAAGTTTGAGCAGGATGGTTACAGCTTTTACCTCAAGGCGGCGGCCACCGTTGAGGTGGAAGAGGTGCGTGCGACGCTCGCCTCGCTGGCTGAAGAGGAACAGGTCCACGAGGCCATGATCGCGCGGCAGATCAACGCGCTGGAGGCCGAAGGGGGATTTGTGCTGATCCCGGGAGTCGAGCCGGTGGAGCTTGACCTGGCTCGAGAGCTGTTTCCCCCCGATGCACAGGCCATCAAGGGCAAAGTTGGCAAGTTTGCCACCGATCTGGAGGCCCTGCAGTATGCACTCGAGGTAGAGAGCAGCAGCTATGCGCACTACAAGCAGGCGGCGCAGGAGATCGAGGATCCGGACGGCAAATTGATGTTTCGTTGGCTGGCAGCTGCCGAGTTGTCTCACTTTAATGTGTTGATGAGCATCTATGAGGCGACCAACGAGCGGCTGAGTTGGCAGTAGTTGATCATATTCAAGGAGCAAGAGATGACGGAAGCGGCAGAGATCATCAAGACGGGCATGAGCACCGAGCTCTGGGGGCAGCGTTTCTACCAGGAGGCGGCCGCCCGCACCGAGTCTGAGGATGGGAAAAAGGTGTTCCAGAGCCTGGTGGACGAAGAGGGCCGGCACCTGGATATCCTGCGGGGCGAGTACGCCGCGCTGACCAAGAGCGCCGAGTGGGTGTCGCTGGACGAGGCGGTGGCTATGGCCGAGTCGGTAGACCCCATCAAGCTCTTTCCCGATGCAGCCAGTGCCGAGCAGCTGATTCCCGGCGACTCGACCGACGAGCAGGCTCTCTTGATGGCGATGGACTTTGAGCGGCGGGGCTATACCCTGTACGCGCAGGCAGCGGAAGACGCCCAGTCCGACGCCGAGCGGGTGCTCTGGGAGCATCTCGCCAAGGCGGAGGATCAGCACTATGCCTATCTGCAAGAGACCTACGAGTACCTGGTCAACAATGGTGTCTGGTACCATGACGATCTGGAGCGTCCCTTCTTTGAGGGCTAGTGGGCTCTAGCCCCTCGGAGGGCGGCTGTTGATCGGTACCTTGCTGAATATTGCGACTGTGATTGTTGGGGGCGGGCTGGGCACCTGGCTGGGTGACCGCCTGCCCGCTCCCATTCGTGAGACGGTGATGCACGGCATCGGTTTGGTGACCCTGGTGGTGGGTGTCCACCTCACGCTCGAGACTCGGAACATCCTGATCGTTCTGCTGAGCGTGGTGCTGGGCGGCATCCTGGGCGAGTGGTGGGGCATTGCAGCGGCGTTGGATCGTGCCAGCCAGTGGGTACAGGGGCGCGCGGCGGGCCTGTTGGGAGTCGGCCGGCTGGGCTACTTTTCCGAGGGGCTGGTTACCGCCAGCCTGGTGTTCTGCGTGGGCCCCATGACCATTCTGGGCGCCATCCAGGATGGATTGAGCGGCAACATCGAGCTGCTGTCCATCAAGTCGGTTCTGGACGGGTTCACGGCCATGGCGCTGGCCTCTACCCTCGGTGTGGGCGTGCTGTTTTCTGTGATCACCCTCTTGCTCTACCAGGGCGGAATCACCATGCTGGCTGGCGTGGCGGAGCGGGCCCTCAGCGAAGCGATGATTGCCGAGATGACTGCCACCGGTGGAGTTCTGATCCTGGCCATCGGGCTCTTGCTCCTGGAAATCAAGCGCACTCGCGTGGCCAACCTGCTGCCTGCCCTGCTTCTGGCTCCTCTCTTGGTCGCCCTGCTGGATGCCCTGGGCATCCCCCTTGCGCCCTAGTGGCGGGAAGGAGAACAGTGACCCAAATCGGCTGTAACACACTCTATGGTGGGGGTAGTCTGGGGGCGGCTACCGATTATACGGTGGCAGATCTCAAGCGCTCCCTCGAACGCAACGCTGCCCTGGGATATGACACGGTAGAGTACTCGCATCTCTGCCATTTGACCTGTGAGCAGGCCGCCGAGGTGGGAGCCTGCACGCGCAACCTGGGCATGCAGCCCTGGTCGGTGCATTCCGAATCGGCGGGCTCCTTTGTTCTGGGGGCAACGGCGGAAGAGGCCAGCGCAGGCCTGCTGCACGCCGTGGAGGTGTGCAAGAGTGTGGGGGCGACCGTGGTGGTGGTGCACGCCCCTCTGGTGCGGGGACTCAGCCTGGGCGACCTGCCCGATGTCCCCAGCCTCGTCCAGCAGGACCTGGTCGGACTCGGGGAGCCCGTGGCACGTGCCGCTGAGCTGGGTGTGGAGCTGGCACTGGAGAATGGGCGCACGCTGGCTCATTGGGTCTACATCCAGGCGCTCCTGGAGCGCATCAACCAGCCCCATGTGGGGGCCTGTGTGGACGCGGGACACGCCAATCTCGGAGATCTGGGTGCGCCGCGTGCCATCCGCATGGCGGGCAAGCGACTGCTGACGCTCCACCTGCATGACAATCTGGGCGAGGTGGACGATCATTTGCCCCCTGGTCGGGGCACCATCGACTGGGCAGAGCTGTTGGCGGCGTTGGCAGAGGTGGGCTATCACCGCACATTGCAGTTGGAGCTGACGGACCGCGCCGCCCATCGGGAATACGATCAGGCCCTGGAGCAGCGTCAGGGCATTGAGAACATGCGCAGGTTTGTGGCTGCCCGCGGCTAGGAACAACACAGGCGCCGCTCCCGGGCTCGAGAGCGGCGCCTGTTCGCTGCCTTACTTGGTTTTGGCGATATACTGTCCGAGCTTGGCTGCCAGATTGCTCAGAGGCATGCTCTGCAGCCAGATGCGTCCCGGACCCGTGAGGGAAGCCAGGAACAAGCCCTCCCCGCTGAACAGTGCGTTGGTGAGCCCCTTGACCTGCTCGATCTCGTAGCTCACCGAAGGCTCATACAGCCCGATGTGACCGGGATCCACCTGCATCGACTGGCCCGCCTGCAGGGTATACTCGCGCAGGTCGCCTGCCAGCTCGAGAAAGACCACACCCGGCCCGGTGATCTTTTGCAGGATAAAGCCCTCGCCTCCAAAGAGGCCTGTGCCGAGTTTGCGGCGAAAATGCATCTCCAGGGTGACGGTCTCCTCAGCCGCCATAAAAGCATCCTTCTGGCAGATCAAGCTTTGGCCGGCGGCCAGCTCCATCGCCAGGATGGTGCCCGGGCTCTCAGGTGTAAAGGTTACCGTGGCCTGGCCGCTCTGGCAGCTGTAGCTGGTCATAAAGAGCGATTCACCTGCCAACATGCGACGCAGCCCCGCACCGAGGCCGCCTCTCGTACTGGTGTCCATCTTGATGTCGCCGGTCATCCAGGCCATCCCGCCGCTTTCGGTATACACCGATTCGCCGGCATTCAGGGTCACATCCACCGAGGGCGGCATCCCGCCTGTGATTTTGTACTCCATGGTACAGCTCCTTCCTTGTCAGTGATGCACGGTTCCACACTCACTCTTGCATACTGACAGGTAAACCCTGAATGTCAATACTAAACAGGGCGAGTTTTCTCCCAGTACGGAGCGAGTCTCAGTGGGTGTCGCGGCTGCAATGCCGGTCACGCCCCGCCGAGTTGAGCAACTCTGGAGTAAAGCGCGCCGTGTCCCGCTCAAAACGCGCCATGGTGCGCGCCAGGTCCGAACGGGAACGTACCAGATAGTCCACCATCCCGGCGCGCACCGCCTCTGCCAGCGACCTGCCTGCTTCAGCGCTGCCCTCCCCGTAGAGGGTGCGCAACAGCGCGGAGGGCACGGCCAGCTGCACACCGCCATCTTTTTCGCGATTGAAAAAGTACGCGGTGGACACGTCGATCCCGGGGCTGCAGGAGGCATCCACGTCCAAGCCAGCGGCCTGCAGGGCGGTGGTGATGCTGGCGCAGAGCATGGCGTTGTTCCCCCCTGCCTCTATCCGTTCCCCGTGCTCCAAGGCACAGACGCTGACAACCGCCTCGCTGCGGCTGATCAGGTTATCCAGACGCGCCTCCCGGGCCCGTAACGGCGACACCCTCAATCCGGGATCATCGGTCAGCGCGATAAACTGATAGAGGTTGTGCTCTTCCCCGGCGATGTCGGCGGCCAGCGCCTCGCTGTGCGGGGCAAGCGTTCCACCATGCAGGGCGACGATAGTGAGGGGCCCCCCGGTTTGGCGTACCGCCACGGTATAGTCCTCCCCCGCCGTATAATGCAGCACAACATCGGTGAAACTCGTGATGCTCAAAGGGTACTCCTTGTTCAAAATGTCTTTGCGCAGCCTTGGGCTACCCTATGCGGACTCGTGCCCTGCTGGCGTCTGTCCGCCGCCCCGCTCGGCGCTGGTTGCAGAGCGATCGGGGGGCCGGCTGGCCTCCATCAGATCATCGGACCGCCGACCACCGTGGCGTGCCGTAGTGCCCAGCCCCGCGCCACCGGCCACTGTGTTCATCACACGCAGCCACACATCGCCCTCTTCACCCATGGCCTCGTGACGAAAACGATGGTCTGACTTGCGGATGTACTCGGCCAGATCTGCCAGCATGGCACGGTATCGTGCGATCTGCGGCGTGAGGAGGCGCCGCAAGGTCTCCTCATCTGACACACAACCGAGCACCATGCTCAAATGAGGAACGCACAAGCCATCGCCATCGGCATAGGCGGCTGCCAGGCGTTCGTCCTCGATGGTATCGGCCATCAGCCGGGCATACAGCTGTTCCGCTTCCCGTTCCGTCCGACAGGCAGGACATTCCTCTGTGGGAGACAGACGCTGTCCCAGCGGCCCGCCGGTGGCTGCCTGCCCCCGCAGGCGCTCGCGCCAGCCGGCCCGCTCCAGACCTCCCTCGGCGACAGAATCGGTGATCTGTCGCAACACCGACTCGTAGATCAACGCGACCCCCAGCGAGCGGCCGGGGCGGGCGTGAAGCATGGCCACATGACGCTGGCAAAAGCCCCGTGAGGCCTTGAGCTTGGCCCGAACGGTCGGGTCCAACACCGCCTCATACAGGAGCATATCGAGGTAGCGATCGGTGGAGCGATACGCCAGTCGGCACACCGCACAGCCCGCAAGATGCTGCGCATCTACCAGTTCAAAAAAGGGCGTATGCTTTCCCGGACGCTTGGCCATGCCACTCCTTTACCGTGATACCAGTATAGCAGCTGGGTAGCCTCGAGCCAACGAGGGCGGTTGACGCTCCCCTGTGCGGCAGGGGATAATGGTTCAGGCACATGAACCGTGGGAGGCAACCATGCAGCTGGGAATTGAGAACAAGGTAGCCCTGGTGACGGCAGCGAGCAAGGGGTTGGGCAAGGCCGCGGCGTTGGCGCTCTCGGCAGAGGGCGCGCGCGTGGCGATAGCGGCCCGAGGCACCGAGACGCTGCGCGCTGCGGCACGGGAGATCGCACAGGCCACCGGCGGCACGGTATTGCCCGTTCGGGCCGACGTGAGCGTAGCGGCCGACCTGGAGGCCCTGGTGACCGAGGTTGAATCGGCGTGGGGCCCGGTGGACATCCTGGTGAACAACGCCGGCGGACCCAGGCCCGGGGTGTTCACCGACATGCAGGAGCAGGATTGGGCCACTGCGGTAGAACTCAACTTGATGAGCGCTATCCGGCTGATCGGGAAGCTGCTCCCCGGCATGCGGGCGCGCCGTTGGGGGCGCATCATCAATATTACTTCCACCGCGGTGAAACAGCCCATCCCCGACCTGATCCTTTCGAACACGGTGCGCTCTGGCTTGGTGGCCATGTCCAAAACATTGGCGGATCAGGTGGCCGCCGATGGCGTGACGGTGAACAACGTCTGTCCCGGCTACATGGATACGGACCGGGTGCGTGCGCTCAATTCCGCCGCTGCGCAGGCGCAGGGGGTATCCGTAGAGGAGGTGCTCGCCCGCACCGTGGCGGCCATCCCTGCTGGAAGGATCGGCAGGCCCGACGAGCTTGCCGCTCTGATCGCGTTTTTGGCCTCTGAGCAGGCGGCCTACATCACCGGCACCACTATTCAGGTAGATGGGGGGCGTTACCGCGGGCTGATGTAAAGGATGCGCCCTCGCTAGCCGCGCACCACATCCAGCTCGGGGATGAGCACGTGGGGCAAATGGTATCGCCCGTAAACCCACTCGCGCTCCTGACTGAGCTGCGGCGCCGCTGACAGCAGCGCATAGATGTTGCCCGCCAGGGTGACATCCTTGACGCGGCCCGTGATCTCGCCATTCTCGATCACAAAGGCCAGGCCCACGGGGTTCGAAAAGGCGCCGCTCAACGGATTGCCCTGACCGAGGCCCAACAGAGAATGGACCAGCAATCCGTGGGAAATGCCTGCCAGCATCTCGGCATAGGTCGTCTCCCCAGGCTCCAGCACCAGGTTGTACGCTGAAGGCGATGGCAGCGAAAAGAGCGAGCGAGAGCCGTTTCCCGTGCTCTGCGTGCCGGCCAGTGCTGCGGTCTTGAGGTCAAAGAGAAAGGACCGGGCGACGCCCTGGTGGATGAGAGCCTTGCGCTGTGCGGGAACGCCCTCGTCATCGCAGGCGGCGCTCCCGGGACGCCCGGCTACGGTGGGGTCGTCCCACAGCGTCAGCCCGGCATCGACGATGGACTCGCCCAGGCGGTGTGCCAGCGGGGACGTGCCGCGCTGCACATGCTCGCCATTCAGCGCCATGAGCAGTGGCAGCCACAGCACAAAGGAGCCACTGGGCGAAAACAGCACGGGCATGCGTCCCGAAGCGATCTCGGCGGGGCGGTTGGCCGCCTGAATGTGAGCGGCAACCCGCTCTGTCAGGGCCCGGTACTCGTCGGTGAGGGTGGTGGCGGCCGTAGCGGCTCCAACCATCAGCACGTCATCGCCCCGCACGCGCTCCATGGAAAAGCTGATCTGCAGGGCGCTGGCGCGCTGTGTCACTGTGCAGCCGGCACTGTTGGCGAGCTCCGTGCGGGCCACGGTGCGCTCAATCTCGACGCCGATATTGCCGGATGCATCGGCCGAGCGCAGCCGCTCGACGATCTCTTTGCCGATTTCGACCAACCGCTCCTGTGCAAGGTCCGCCACAGACTGATCAAAGGTGTCCACCTTGTCCAATCGGGAGGGGCCAGGCAGTGTGAGGTCTGTCGGATCGCCAAAGCGAGCTGAATCCACCGCCCGCGCCACCAACAGCTCCGGGTCCACGTGCCCACTGGTCGCCGTAAAGCCCACGCGCCCCTGCTTGATGGCGCGCAGCGCCACGCCACTGGTTTCGTCCACCTGCGCTGATTTCAGTTCACCTGCTTCAAAGCTGATGGCTGTGGACTCGCTGGCTATGGCATACACCTCACCCTGCTCCGCCTGACTCTCAAGGCCAGTCAGCAGGCGATCAACGTTGTTTGGCTGCCCTGTCATGCCTGTCTCCCTCCCATGGCCACGTCCTGGATGCGGATGTGCGGGGCACCGATGCCTACCGGCAGTCCGCCCCCCTGCCCCTTGCCGCAATTGCCGGTGCGTGAGAAGGTCAAGTCGTTGCCAATGGCGTCGATATTGGCCAGGGTGCTGAACAGGTTGCCCGCCAGAACGACGTCTTTGACGAGCTCAGCAACCTGGCCTCCGCGGATCATGTACCCATAACCGGCGCTGAAGGAAAAGTTCTCCAGCATGGTCATGCCCCCGATGGCCTGGCAGGCATACACCCCCAAATCGACGTCCGCGAGCATCTGCTCCAGCGTCCTGTCCTGAGGCTCGATAAAGGTGTTGGTCATGCGCACGATGGGCGGATAGCGAAAATCCGTAGCCCGTGCATTGCCTGTGGCCCGTTCTCCCAAAGCGCCCGCGGTCTCTCGCGAGTGCAGCCGCCCCACCAGAATCCCTTTCTGAACCAGTGGCGTGCGCTGGGTGGGGGTGCCCTCATCATCAAAGCGGTGGGTACCCCGCTCGCCCTCGAGGGTGCCATCATCCACGATGTTCAGCTGTTCGCCGCCGAAACGTCTCCCCAGGGACATCATCTCTTGCGCCTGGGGGTTGGTGTAAACGAAATCGGACTCAGAGAGGTGCCCAAAGGCCTCGTGCACAAACACGCCTGCCAGGCGCGGGTCGCAGATCACAGGATACACGCCTCCCACCACCGTCTCGGCGCTGAGCAGGCTGCGCGCCCGCCGAGCCACGCTGCTCGCCAGCTCGTCCAGCTCCAGCAGGGCGCCGTGTCCCATTGCACTGGAGGAGCCATCCCCCGAGCGCTGAACATTGGTGCCATCGCGGGCGGTGGCGCCGAGCATGACTTCGGTCATGGGACGCTCTTCGATGATACGTGTCCCTTCGCTGTTGGCGTAGGACACGGTTACGAACCGGTCGATGTACATCGCCGAGGTATCCACGATCTGCGGATGGCCCAGCAGTATGGTGTTGTATCGACTGATCAGGGCGTGCTGCTCCTCCAGAGTCACCCGTTGTGAGGCCTCTGGTCGCGCTGCGGGCAGCGTCTCGATTACCACTGGATGGGGAGCCAGCGCGATCTCCCGCCGGGGCACCAGACGGGCATGGTGGCAGGCCTGCTCTACCCGGTTGGCGAGGTCTTGTTGATTGTTAAAGGTGCTCAGTCCCCAGCCTCCCTGGTGTGAGAGCGCCCGGACGATGCCCCCCTCGTTGACCACGGTACTCACCGTCTCCAGCCTCTGGCCGTGGTACACAATGCGCGTGGTAAGACGGGTTTCCAGCCGAATCTCACAATAATCGGCACTGTTTGCGCGCAGTGCCCACTCCAAAGGTTCCAGCGTCATGTCCATCAACCTTTCGTGGCGCAGTCCTCTACCTCTCATTGTAGCCGCAGCCCGGCCGTGCCCCAAGTGTGTCGCCCCTGATGGGGTCTTTTTGGCGCAAGGGCATGGCCATGCTATACTGCCCTACGTTTTGGGCGGTCCATAGGGGACAGTCCTCAACCTTTCTGCTCCGGCGGCACGACCGGGGCGACTCCAGAGGAAGGAGACTGCATTGCGTACGTACGAGTTGGTGTTGGTGGTGAGGCCCGAGGTGGATGAGGACGGTTATAACGCCCTTATCGCCACCTTGAGCGGATTGGTGACCGAGAACGGTGGCCAGGTAGTGGATGTGGAGTACATGGGGCGGCGACGCCTTGCGTATCCCATCAACAAGGTTACAGAGGCACACTATGTGCTGCTGCACCTGAACTTGGAGACCCCCGGGCTCAACGAGTTGGAGCGCCGTCTGAAGCTGACGGAGGATGTTGTCCGTCACCTGGTGGTGCGTCTGGATGAGCTGATGGAACCCGCCCCGCCGGCGGAGGAGCAGCCTGAGGGCGCCGAGGAAGAGGCAGAGGGCGAACAGGCCGCTGCCCAGGAGCTCGATGCGGATGACCTGGCCGCCGAGCTCGCTGATGAACTCGCCGAAGGGCCGACGGCCTAGTCCACCGATCGCTGAGCCTGCATAACCATTTCGTCCCTTTTGGGGTTTGGGGGTAACCGTGTCAGAGGAATACAGACGCCGCAATTCAGATAGTCGAGACGATCGTTCCGGTGGCGACTCCCGCGGGGGAGGCCGTCCCTATTTTCGTGGTCGCAGCGGCCCCGGTGGCCGTGGTCGTCGCCGCCGTGTCTGTCAGTTTTGCGCGGACAAGGCAGAGAGCATCGATTACAAGGATGTCCGCATGCTGCAGCAGTATGTGTCGCGCAGTGGCGCCATCAATGCCCGCCGCCGCACCGGCACCTGCGCCAAGCACCAGCGCATGTTGGCGACCGCCGTCAAGCGGGCCCGGCATCTCGCCCTGCTGCCATTTGCGCCGGATCAGGGACGCTAGTCGGCCCGTAACGCACTGTTGGATATCGAGCGAGAGGGCACGGGAGAACTTTCCTGTGCCCTTGTGTTTTTTTCTGCGACCGTAGGAGGGGGACATGGCCAAGCGTGAGAAGACACCCCGTCAGCCCAATCGGCGGCATGTGTCTCGCATGGAGCGGGAGCATCGCCAACGCCGCTATCTGCTCATCGGCGCCGGCGTCGTCTTTGGGGTAATCCTCCTGCTGCTGGCCTGGGGCCTGACGGATACGCTGCTGCTCAAACCAGCCCGGCCCGTGGCCACCGTTGGCGAGGAAAAGATTCGCACCGATGCCTATCAGCATCTGCTGGCGTATCGTCGCTATGATACCTACATGTACCTGCAGTCGCTGCAGCAGCAGCGCGCCCAGTATGCCAGCACTCAGGGGCTCGAGGCCTTTGTGGGCTATCTGGATCAGCAGATCAATGGCCTGAAGCAAACCTATGCAGAGCTGCCGGTGACGGTGCTGGATCAGATGATTCGCGACGTGGTGGTGCGGCGGGAGGCAGCTAACCGGGGTATCACGGTAACAGAGCAGGAGGTTCAGACCTTTTTAGAAAAGCAGTTCGGTTTCGATCGGACGGCGGCCGCTGCCGCAGAGGTGGTGGCTACCCTGCAGGCAGAGACCACCGCCACTCCCTTGCCCACCGTGGCGCTGGCTCCCAGTATCGGTGTGACCGCCACCGAGGGGCTGACAGAGGGTGTGGAGCTGGGGCCAACGGCTACGCCCGTGCCCACCGCCGTGCCGATGACGGAAGATGAGTTTGCCCAAGCCTCGGCCAAGTTCTTTGAGTCGATCAAGCAGGGCGTGAACATGTCAGAGGCGGATTTCAGGCATCTGCTCGAATCGGCCCTGTATCAGGAAAAGGTAGAGACCGCGCTCAAAGCCGAGATGCCCACCACGGCAGAGCAGGTCCACGCCCGGCACATCCTGGTGGCCACCGAAGAAGAAGCCAACCAGGTGCGCGAGCGTCTGGCCGCCGGTGAGAGTTTTGAGGAGCTGGCCAAGGAGCTCTCTACCGATACCGGCAGTGGTGCTGCGGGTGGCGACTTGGGGTGGTTCGTGCGCGGGCAGATGGTGGAGCCCTTTGAGGAGGTGGCCTTCAGCCTGGCGCCCGGCACCATCAGCGAGCCGGTTCAGTCACAGTACGGCTATCACATCATCGAGGTGCTGGCCCACGAGCAGAATCGCTCGCTGGAGGGCAGTGCATTGCAGGCCTCTCAACAGGCGCAGTTGGAGGCCTGGTATGCCGAGCGCACCGGCCCCGACCAGGTAACGCGCAGCTGGACCCCGGATGTGGTGCCTGCGGATCCCTATACGCTGCAATAGCCTCTGGTTCCGAATACAAGACGGGGCGCCTCGCTGGAGGCGCCCCGTTGACGTTACAAGGTTGTTCAGCCCGAGTGCTGTCTGCGCACGTCAAGCACATCCCGCAGGCCCTGGAGCCTGCTCATGGCCATCGACAACTGGCTTACCCCTTCCACCGAGACGGTCAACACCACCGTGGCTGTATTGTCTCGGTGCGTGGTGACGTTGGCCGAGCTCATGTTCAGCCCGAGATCGGCAATCTCGGCAGCGATATCGCGCAGCATACCCCGTCGGTCGATGCTCTCGATTTGAATCTGCACGGGGTACCGATCGCGGGCCTCGCCCCAGGAGACGCTCACCAGCCGTTCGCGGTCCTGCATATGGACGATGTTGGGGCAATCGGTGCGGTGGACGGTAACACCTTTGCCGCGGGTAATGTAACCGGTGATGTCGTCGCCGGGCACGGGGCTGCAGCAGGTGGCCATGCGTGTATACAGATCCCCCACTCCCTTGACGCGTATGTCGGTTACGGTGCGTTCAGGCAGTGCGGCGAATTTAAGGTCTTAGCTCTTGTCCGCAGCCTGGTCGATTTTGGTGGCGATTTGCTGGGGGCTGATGTCTCCAAAGCCCAGCGCCTCGAGGAAATCGTCCACAGCGTCAAATCAAAACAGGCCGGCGATCTCGTTAAAGGAGGCCTGCTCAAAGCCCAGCCGCCGCAACTCGCGCTCCAGAATCTCTCGCCCCTGGGCGATGTTCTGATCGCGCTCCTGCGCCCGGAACCAGCGACGGATCTTTTGGCGCGCCCGCTGGGTGGCCACATAGTTCAGGTGCGGGTTGAGCCAGTCGCGGCTGGGGCCTCCCTGCTTGGTGGTGACGATCTCGACCTGCTCGCCCGTATTGAGTTGATAGTCCAGAGACACCAGGCGGCCGTCAATCTTGGCGCCACGGCAGCGATGGCCGATCTCGCTGTGGATCAGGTAGGCAAAGTCAACGGGGGTGGCGCCTGCGGGCAGGTCCACGATATCGCCCTTGGGCGTGAACACATACACACGCTCGGCAAACAGATCCCCTCTCAGCGCCGTGGCGAACTGCAGGGCGTTTTCCGACTCGGCGGGCAGTTCCCGCGCCTGCAGCAGCAGGTTGAGGCGCTGTTCAAAGCGGAGGTCGCCAGTGGGACCCTCCTTGTAGCGCCAATGGGCGGCCACGCCGTACTCGGCAACCTGGTGCATCTCTTCGGTGCGAATCTGCACCTCCAGCGGGCGTCCCTCCAGCGCAATCACTGCGGTGTGCAGCGACTGATAGCCGTTGTCCTTGGGCAGTGCGATGTAATCGTCGAATTCGCCCGCGATGGGCCGCCACAGGCTGTGGATGATGCCCAGCGCGTGGTAGCAATCCAGTTCGCGGTTCAGGATGATGCGGATCCCGTGCAGATCATAGATCTGCTCAAAGGAGCGATCCTTCTCCTGCATCTTTTGCCAGACGCTGTACAGATGCTTGGAGCGTCCCGTGATGCGATAGTGCAGCCCATCCCTGTCGAGACGTTTGCGCACCACGCTGATGGCCCGCTCCAGATAGGCGGAGCGTTGCGCGCGCTGTTCGGCAACCAGCCTGGCGATCGCATAATATCGGTCCGGCTCCAGATAGCGAAAGGACAGGTCCTCCAGTTGCCATTTGAGCTGCCAGATACCCAAACGGTTGGCCAGCGGGGCAAAGACGTCCATGGTCTCACGGGCGATGCGTCGCTGGCGCTCGGGCGGCAAAAAGCCCAGGGTGCGCATGTTGTGCAGACGATCCGCCAGCTTGATGATCACCACCCGCAGGTCATCCACCATGGCGAGGACCATCTTGCGCAGATTCTCTGCCTGTTCCTGATCCAGGTCGGTGCGGTCGACCTTGCTCTTGCGCTTGACGCGGCTCAGTTTGCTGACGCCCTCTACCAGCGTGGCAACCGTCTCGCCAAAGGCCTCGCGCACGTCCTCGTGGGTGTAGGGCGTATCTTCGATGACATCGTGGAGGATGGCAGCCACCACCGAGTCCTCATCGAGACCGAGGTCCAGCAGAATGATGGCGACTTCAAGGGGATGGATGATATAGGGCTCGCCAGAGGCGCGCTGTTGCGCCCCGTGCGCCTGCACCGCAAAGGCAATGGCGCGCTTGACGCGCTCGACGGCGTCCGGGTAGGCACGCTCTACCCGCCCGAGCAAATCCTCTGCAAGCGCCTCGTGGGTGGTCAGTTCCATCGTGCTCATTGCCGTCAGTATAACACATCCCGCCCCGCCTGGGCAATGCCGCTGTTATGTATACCTCGTCGCGTCCGATCCATGTCGGTGCCATTCGACCGCGCGGTGCCACGGCATATAATCAGAGTTACGCTTGAGAAGGATGGAAAAGAGCCATGGCTGGAGCGATCGCGATCGTTGGGCTGGGGCCCGGTGACCCGAACCTGTTGACCCGCAGTGCCTGGGAGTGCCTGGCTGGTGCCTCACAGGTCTACTTGCGCACGTCTTTTCATCCGGGGCTGGCGGGCCTGCCCGCAGGGCCCACCTACCACAGCCTGGACGACTGTTACGAGGCGCACGACACCGCCGCAGAGGTCTACCGCGATATCGCCCAGCGCGTGGTCACACTGGCTGCTCATGGCGAGGACGTGGTGTACGCGGTGCCCGGAGATCCTTCCATCGGAGAGGCGACGGTGCCCCAGATCCTTGCCCTGGCGGACGAGGCGCAGATACCCGTTCAGGTGCATGCGGGGATCTCCTTTGTTGCGCCGGTGTGCCGTGCGCTGGGCATCGATCCTCTGGACGGACTCCAGATCGCCGATGGAACGCTGCTGGCACAGCGCATCCACCCTCCCCTCGATCCGGACGTCGCGGTGCTCGTCGCCCAGGTGTATAACCGAAATGTCGCCGCAGAGGTCAAACTCACTTTGCTGGCCCTGTATGCCGAGCAGCAGCCTGTAACCATCGTGCGGCATGCCGGTCTCGAGGACCAGAGTCTCCGTGAGATCGCGCTCTTTGAACTCGATCGTCAGGACGATCTCGATCACCTGACCTCGCTGTATCTGCCGCCCCTGGCGCGCCCTGGGTCCCTCTCCAGCTATCAGGAGCTGGTGGGCCGGCTGCGCGCTCCCGATGGCTGCCCCTGGGACCGTGCGCAAACGCACGAATCGCTGCGCAGCTCACTGCTGGAAGAGACTTATGAGGTGTTGGGTGCGCTGGACAGCGGTGACCCTGAGGAGCTCTGTGAAGAGTTGGGCGACCTGCTGCTGCAGGTGCTCTTTCATGCCAGCCTTGCCACCGAGCACGGCGATTTCAGGCTGATCGACAGTGTGAGCCATGCCATCGACAAGCTGGTGCGGCGGCATCCCCATGTGTTCAGCGATGCGGTGGCGGAGGATGCCGAGACGGTTCTGTTGAACTGGGAGCAGATCAAGCGGCAGGAGCGGGGTGACAAAGAGTCCGAGTTCCGCTCGATGCTGGCCAGCATCAACAACGCCTTGCCGGCGTTGGCGCAGGCCCTGGATGTGCAGCAGCGCGTGGCGCGGGTGGGCTTTGACTGGCCGTCGAGGGAGGATGTACTGGCCAAGGTGCAGGAAGAGCTGCACGAGTTATCCATGGCGGAGGGCTCTGCGCAGCAAGAGGCCGAATTGGGCGACGTGCTCTTTTCGCTGGTGAACCTGGCTCGCTGGTATCACGTGGATCCAGAGAGCGCGCTGCGCCAGGCCAATTCGCGCTTTCGTGCGCGTTTTGGGTGGATGGAGGCCGAGGCACACCGTGCCGGGACACCTCTGGAGCAACTGTCGCTGCAGGAGATGGATGATCTATGGGAGCGCGCCAAGGACGAGTTTGAAGCGAGCTCTGCGGAGGGAGAGTGAGCGCCATGGAACGATCCACTGTGAAACCCGCCGCCGGACGTGTTGCGCTGGTGGCCATGCTCATTGCCGTTACTGCGGTCTTTACCCTGTTGATTCGGATACCGGTTCCAGCCACGCAGGGCTATTTCAACTTTTCCGATGTGGCGATTGTGTTCTCCAGCATCGCCTTTGGCCCAGCAGTGGGCCTGGCGGTGGGCGGGCTGGGTACGGCTCTGGCCGACGCCGTGGGCGGTTTTGCGCAGTGGGCGCCCCTCAGCCTGCTGGCCCATGGCCTGGAGGGCCTGCTGATCGGCATGTTGGCCTACCGGCGGCCCCTGTCGATGCGCCTGCTGGGTTGGGCGCTGGGCTCGGCGGCGATGGTGGCGATCTACTACCTCGGCAGCGCCCTGGTTCTGGTGGGCGATTGGGTGGTTCCGTTGGCAGAGATGCCCATCAATTTGGTACAGGCCGCCGCCGGGGCCCTGGTAGGTGTCCCCTTGTACCACGCCGTGCGCCGCGCGTATCCGGCCATCGATCAGCTGGGCGAGCGCCCCACCTGGACCGAAGAGGATCCTGAGGCCCGGTGAATGCCCTGGTCCCTGCAGTAAGCGTGCGCGGGCTCTCCTTTCGATACCCTCCTCTGGGGAGGCAGGGCCTGGCTCCCGCGGTGCTTTGCGGTGTGGACCTCGAAGTGCAGGCAGGCGAGTTTCTGGCCGTGATGGGTCCCCTGGGCGCCGGCAAATCGACCCTGTGCCTGGCTCTCAATGGACTCTTGCCACAGGCTACCGGAGGCACCTTTGGCGGCACTGTGCGGATACTGGGTCAGGATACGCGCTGCACGCCGGTCAGCACCCTGGCGCGCCAGGTGGGCCTCGTTTTTCAGGAGCCCGAGACCCAGCTGTTCTCGTCCACGGTGGAGGCCGAAGTGGCCTTTGGTCCCGAGAACCTGGGTGTGGATCCCAACGAGATCCGTGAACGGGTGGACTGGGCGCTGCGTGTGACAGGGCTGGAGGACCTGCGCCACCGGGTCCCCGCTCACCTCTCGGGCGGACAAAAGCAACGCCTGGCCATCGCAGCTACCCTGTCGACATCGCCCCGCCTGCTGGTGCTGGACGAGCCCACCACCGCGTTGGACCCACGCGGCTGCAGGGAGGTGTTATCCGTCATCGCCCAGCTCTCGCAGGTGCAGGGCACCACCATCATCATGGTCACCCAGAGTCCGGAACATGTACTGGAACATGCCGATCGCCTGGCGCTGTTGGTGAAAGGCAGGATTCTCGCCGACGGGGCACCGCTGGATCTCCTGACGGATGCGGAGCTGCTGCAGGAGGCCCGGCTGCAGCCACCGCGCATGATGGCGCTGTCACGGTTGTTGCAGAGCAGGTACGGCGTCACATCTCCCTTTGCGACAGTGAATCAGGGTGAAGCCGTGCTCAGGGCGGCGCTGGACGGATACCATGGGTAACACCCCTGCCATCCGCGTTCGGGGCCTGGGCTACCGCTACGATCCCTTGGAGCCCGCGCTGGAAGGGATCGATCTCACCCTGCCTGAGGATGGCTATCTGGCGATCGTGGGCCAGAACGGATCGGGCAAGACCACGCTGATCAAGCACTTTAACGGGCTGCTCAGGCCGGTGGCGGGCAGTGTGCACGTTTACGGAGTGGATACGGCCTCCGCCACAGTGGGAACCCTGTCGCGCCTGGTGGGCTATGCCTTTCAGAACCCCGATCACGGCATTTTCTGCAGCACCGTTCAGGAAGAGCTCGCCTTTGGCCCGCGCAACCTGGGATGGCCCGCCGCCGAGATAACCAGCTCCGTGCAAGAGACGCTGCAGGACTTTGGGCTCCAGGGCTTGGCAGGAGCGGCTCCCGCTCTGCTCAGCTATGGTTTGCGGCGACTGGTGTCGATCGCAGCAGTGGTGGCCATGCGTCCGCGCCTGCTGGTGCTGGATGAGCCCACAGCGGGTCTGGACGCCTGCACGATCGATGAGCTGATGGCGCTGATCGATGGGCTGCACGCCGCAGGCCATGCCATCGTGCTGGTGAGCCATGATCTGCAACTGGTGGCGGAACACTGTCGGCAGGTGCTCGTTATGCTGCATGGGCGGGCGTTGGCTGTGGGGGCGCCTGAGGAAATTCTAACGGATGGGAAACTGCTGGCAGATGCAGGCCTGGACATGCCCAGCGTGCCGGCGCTGGCGGTGCGCCTGCGCGACACAGGACTGCCTGCCCGGCTGCTCAGCGTGGAGGCTTTTGCCGACGCCTATGGAGACCTGCTCTCCCAGAGTAGAGTGCCCGTCTCATGAACCAGTATCTGGAGCTGTATCTCGCGGGGGATTCCTGGCTGCATCGTCTCGATCCGCGGGCAAAGCTGGCCCTGGTGCTCTGCATGGGGCTGTGCCTGCTGGTAACTGCCAACCTGTGGCTCGTGTTGGTTGCACTGGTGGCCCTGCTGGCGGTGTTGGGCGGGGCGGTGGGCTGGCGCCCCGTGTTGCGCACGCTCCAGCTCCTGCTCCCCACGGTCGCCCTGGTGATGCTGCTGTGGGCACTGGTCAATCCCCTCTCCGAGGGCGCCATTCTGGTGCTGGGGCCGGTTCAGTTGGGTGCTCTCAATCTCGCCTTGGCAGCCGCCATCGCTCTGCGGATCGCTGCCCTGGCGCTGGTGGTATTTCTGCTGCTGTACACCACCGAGACCGGCACACTGGTGCAGGGACTCGTGGCGCTGAGGGTGCCCTTTGCCTGGGGGCTCACGCTGGGCATGGCGCTGCGCTATCTGCCCACCATGGCCCGGGCCTTTCGCAGCGTGTCCGAGGCGCAGCAGGCCCGGGGCCTGCAACTGGAGGGCCGTGGCCTGCTCCAGCGTGCCCGCGCCTACACGCCCATTGCCATCGCCATGCTGATCTCTGCCCTGCGAGGGACACAAAGCGTCAGCTGGGGGTTGGAGGCCCGCGGTCTGGGGGCGGTACCGCGGCGCACCTGGATGCATGAGCTGCATCTCGAGCCACTGGATTATGTCGTGGCCGTGGGTGCGCTCATCCTGAGCGGAGTGTACATCTACGGCAGGCTGCGCTGTAGTCTGGGGGCAGATCCCCTGCGCCTGTGGGGTTGATCAGAGCCTGCGAGGGCCAGGTGAGCCTCACCTGGCCCTCGTCAACAGGGTGCTTTGTTCCGGCTGGCGCTAATGAAGCCGAGCGTTGGCTGCCACAAACAGCAGATAGGCCCGCACCAACGGGCTGACCACTTTTAACAGGCCACGGGCAGGCCCCAGTTTGGCCCGCACATCATCGAGATAGTCCTTGAGAGTGTGGTACTGGAAGCGTAACCAGCGCTGGCTCTCGGTGGTGTCGAGCCAGTCGGTAGGAAAGGGTTCGTGCCCAAAGGCGCTCTCGGGCAGCATGCCCACCCCCACACAATCCAGCACACTGCGCACCATGTCTCCCTGCATCAGCTGGCACTCGGGGCCACCGCCAATGTTCCAGATCTGCCCCCATACCGCGTCATTGTCCAACGCGTTAGAGATGGCCAGGGCCACATCGCTGGCGTGCACGAACTCGATGCGCGTATCCAGGGGCACCTCGAACATGGCCTTGTCCAAGATCAGACGGGCGGGCAGCGAGGCTCCCAGACGAAAGATGGTCCACTGCAGCTGCGATCGTTTTACCAGCGTCTCGCAGATGATCTTGTGGTGGGAATAGTGGTCGGTGGGTGCCACGGGATCATCCACCTGCCGGTACGGCTGCTGTTCCCTGGTTTGGCCATACACATGCAGTGATGACGTAAACAGGATGCGCGCCGGTTGCGGCATGGCGCGCAGCGCGTTGAGAAGCCGCCGGGTACCGCCTACGTTGATGTCCCGCGCCCAACGAGGCTCGGTCTCGCTGCTCACCCCCGTAGCGGAGAGATAAGGAAGCACAAAGGCCAGGTGGATCACCGCTTCCTGTCCCTCTACCGCGCGGGCGATGTCCTCCTCACTGGTGAGAGAGCCCCACACCACCTCCAGATCCTGGCCAAACCGGCGGGCCGCCTTGCGGTTGGGGCGGCTGTCCAGATCAAAGGCACGCACGCGATGGCCCGCCCGGATCAGCTGCTCCACCACCGGTTGGCCGAGGTTTCCAAAAGCACCTGTCACGAGGACACGCATGGTGTTTCCTCCTTGGTTATACCCGCCAGCAACATGCGCATGCTCTGCGCTGCAGAGGCGGTCATATCGATCGAATCAGGGGCCAGGAGCGCCCCCATCAAGACACCCAGTACCATGGCGAGGATCGTGCTGGAGGTTGTTTCCGGGGATACTGGCTGCAGGCTGCCCTCGTCCACGCCGTGCCGAATCAGTCCAGCGATGCGGTCATGAAAGCGCAGGTACGGGCTTCGCGTGTGCTCCCACAGCACGGGGTCGCGCATGGCCTGCATCAGATACTCGAGGTAGATGGGCATTTGCTCGGCAGCCTGTTTGAGTACTGTTCCCAGCACGCCGGTCATGGCGACCAGCTGCTCCGGCACTGGCAGGGGCGTGTCGGCGAGCAGAGTCAACTGCTCCTCCATCTCGGCCAGCCAGCCTTCGAGCAGCTCCAGAAACACCCGCTGCTTGCTGTCAAAGTGGTGATAAAAGGCACCCTTGGTGACACCGGCGCGGGCGCAGATCTCGGCCACGCTGGCGCGGTCATAGCCCTGCTCGCCAAAGGCTTCCTGTGCACTCGCAAGTATGCGGGCGCGGGTCTCATCTGGGTTGCGGCTCACGCGGGTCATTTCGTCCTCTCTGCCGATGGCGGCTTACATACCGACCGGTCGGTGTGTATAGTATACGCTGCCTGCCAACGATGTCAAGAGCCGGGATCAAATTCGAGCGGCGTGCTATAATGAAGCTGTTGAGCGCGAGGAGGAGCGCGTGTCCCGTATCATACTGCTGAGCGACACTCACTATGGCGGCGACGCTCAGGGCTATCGCCTGCAACCCAGCTATATCGAGCGTCTGCCAGAGCTGCTGGCTGCACTGACCGAATGGATTCACGCCCGTAGCGGTGTGGATTTGATTCTGCACGCGGGCGACTGCGTCGAGCAGTCGTCCCCCGAGCTGGTGACCGAGGCGGTGGCGCAATTGCGGGAGCTGTCGGCACCGCTGCTGGTGGCCCCCGGCAACCATGACATGACCAGTGAGTCCGCTCAGGCGGTATGGCGAGCCCGTGCGGCCGATTTGATGCCTGTGGACCGGGTCGCCTCCGTTGTGCTCCCCGATTGCGCCGTGCATGCCCTGCCAGTACACTGGGGTGAGCGCCCCTGGTATTGGGACGGAGGTGCTCCGCGGCCGAGGCTGCGGCCGGAGGATCTCGCCACGCTGCAGCAACGTTTGAAGCGAGGCACCGATCGCCCGCATCTGGTGTTGTGTCACGCTGCGCCGCAGGGACAGCCAGCCGCCCAGACGGGGCGCGATACCGATGGCGATGCGCCTCCGGCAGAGTATTCAGAGGCCTGGCGCTGCCTGGGCGAAGGTCACGCGCATCTAAGGTTGCTGCTCTGTGGTCACAGCCACATAAACGCCCTGGGGACGCTGGGGCCGATTCACTGGTTGACGGCCAGCAGTTTTGTCGAGAGCCCCTTTGAGTTCAAAGAGCTCCAGGTGACCGATGCGGGGCTCGAGGTCCGCACGCACACCCTGTTTCCACGGGTTCCCTGGCGGCCTGACTATTGGTGGGATGCTGCCTATGTTCAGGGACGGCCGCGCGATCGGTCATTGACGCTGCGCTGGTAAGCGCCTGCCACAGCGGGGCTCCCCTTCGGAGGGTAGCGGGTGCGGTGGGGTGGCCTGTTCCCTCAGTTCTATTGGAGGGCGCTGCTCCCGGTGCCGTCGGCCGGTACACCGCGGCACACCACGGTGCGCTGAGGTAAAGAGCGGCAGGGGGGCGCTCCAACGAGCAGGGGCGAAATCAAAAGTCTTGGCATGGCGCAGCAGTGCAGCTGGCAATTGCCGGGCAGGGAGGAAGAATGCAGTTTATCGTCCCCATGTTGGACTATGAGGATGGCATAGCCGCCATGGAGTGGCTGTGCCGCGCCTTTGGCTTTGAGGAGCGGGGGCGCATCGTCGAGGCCGATGGGCGCTTGAGCCATGGAGATCTGGTGCTGGGCAGCCGGCGGGTGCTGTTGGCCTCTCCCTCACCGGACTATCGCAGCCCGCGAAACCGCCGCCAGGACGATGCCCGCGAGCAACGTCTCGCTGCCCTGCCCTGGGTTATCGATGGTGTGCTGGTGTACGTGGATGATGTGGACGCTCACTATGCCCGGGCGCTGGCGGAGGGCGCCATCATTCTGACGCCACCGCAGGATGAGGGCGTGGGCCGCCTGTACCGGGCAGAGGATCCCGAAGGCCATCGCTGGATGTTCCTCCAGGGGACGCCGCCGGTCTGATGACCACTGCACGACGCCAAAGCGCACTTGCGCTCCATACCGGCCAGGGGTATAATAGGCGGGCCCTCAAGGGCAGACACTGATAACAGGAGAACGATCATGAAGCTTAGCGCACGCAATGTGCTCAAGGGAACCGTCAAGGCCATTAACCCGGGTGCTGTCAACTCGGAAGTGATCATTCAGCTGCCCGGGGGTGAGGAAATCGTCTCCATCATCACCAAGAGCTCGTGTGAGCGGCTGGGTCTCAAGGTTGGTGGCGAGGCCTATGCAGTCATCAAGGCCTCCAACGTGATGGTTGCGACCGAGTAGCCTCGAGCCGATGAGGCTGTCGAGAGCGGCCAGGCGGGTTGGAGCCTGTGACTGAGCGCATTCTG
>JAAYED010000039.1 GCA_012728955.1 Chloroflexota bacterium | reverse complement strand
GCTCGCCGGGGCAGTGAGGACACTGCCCCTCCGTGCCGCCTGCCCTCTCCCGCTTGACGCCCTCACCTGCCCGAGTCTATCCTTGGCGCGCTTGGAGATGTAGCGTAGCGGGTAGCAGGCCGCGCAGGCAGAGGGGGAGATGATGGCGAACCGAAGGATGATCGCGTTCTGCGGGCTGGATTGCGCGGCGTGCCAGTGCTACCAGGCCACCATGGCCGGGGATCCCGACTCGATGGAGCGCGCCCGGCAGTACGTCGCCAACACGTTCAACGCACCCGATGTCACGATCCGCGACGTCACGTGTGAAGGCTGCACGGCGCCGGAGGAGCGCCGCGCCACCTACTGCGCGATGTGCGAGATCCGCGCGTGCGCCACGAAGCGGGGGGTGCCCACCTGCGGCCACTGCCCGGACTATGCCTGCGCTACACTGGCGCCCACGCTGGCCTACAGCCCGGAGGCCCGCGCCAACCTGGACGCGATCCGCGCAAGCCTGTAGGCCCGAGCCTGGGAGCGCAGACATGGTTGAGGACGACGACGTCGTCCGAGACCTGTCTGCTCAGGCAAGCCGACCCGCGTTGCCTCCCCGCCACATGCCCGCATCGGAGCGCGGGCTTTAGCCCGCATCCGGCGCCAACGCTACGCCCACCCCGGAGGGTCGATGTCCCCATCGACCCGTATCGGAGCGCGGGCTTTAGCCCGCACCGGGCGCCAACGCTACGCTCGGCCTGGAGGGTCGATGTCCCCATCGACCCCATATCGGAGCGCGGGCTTTGGCCCGCATCCGGGGCCAAGGCTCAGTCGCCGCGCCACTCTGGCGGCCGTAAGATCACGGCTCCCGGCCAGCGCGCCAGCGCCGTATCCACCAACTCCGGGCGGATCACCACTACCGCCGCACGGAACCGCCCGCCGTCCAGCAGGGCCAGCCCCTCGGAAAAGCCGCCGCCGTAGGTGAACTCCATCGGCCCCAGCTCATCGATCACCACCAGGTCGGCATCGCCCGCCCGCGCCAGGACGTCGTTTCCCCAGGCGACGGCCGCCTCATCAAAGCGCCAGCGCAGCCGGTGGGCCCCCTCGGCTGAGGGAGCCGCACCCGAGGACCCATCCCCCGAGGGTGCCGCCGGCGTGGCCAGCACGCGCCGCTCGCCCGTGCCCACATCCACCAGATCGATGCGCACCTTGGTGCGCTCCGCACCCGGCGCCGCATCCCTCTCGTACACGGCCGGCGAGAGCAGCCCCGCCACCTGCCAGCCCCGCCGCTGCGCCTCCTCCACCAGCGCCTGGCACCAGGTGGTCTTGCCCGCCCCCCGCCAGCCGGTGAGGATCGCATGCCAATGCGGCACCGGGCTGCCGTGCGCCACCGGGCTGGCGGGCGGCAGCGGACTGCCGTGCGCCGGCGGACTGCCGTGCGGCACCGGGCTGCCGTGCGCCAGCCCCTTGGCGCCCTCTACTGCGTCAAGCGCCTCCGCCGGTGCCAGCGCCAGGCCTCTCTCGCCATATCCTTCCTGCACGTGCCCCTCCCGTCCTGTGTTCCTTTACCCGGCCCAGTCTACCGCCGTCCGAGCTGCCGGTCCAGACAGGCCCATTTGGTTGCTCTGGACATTTGACGCTGCGGTCATGCCTGGATATACTCCACGTGTTGTGCGATTCGTCTTTTCGAGTGCCGCGGCCTAACTCGCACGATATGGCCGCGGCGCCGGTGCGGCCCGTGGCCTGTGTGGTTCCGGGGCGCCGAGGGTGCAGGGAAAACCCGCGCGCCTCCCATCCTTGGAAAGGAAAGGTCGAGCGCTCCGATTCCTCGCCAGGCGAAATCCATCGCCCCGGCCTCGTGTCGACGCGCGCCTCT